>ONXE01000060.1 GCA_900321775.1 uncultured Bacteroidales bacterium | reverse complement strand
GGTAGTGCGCGTCACAGGACAGGCCGACAACAGCATGATTCGTGCTATGCTGCCGCTGCTGAAGGGTAAGTTTACGGACGTGAAGTTCGCCGTGATTGCAGCCACAGAGCAAGACGACAAGCCGCAGATAGCTGTCTTCCTGAGTCAGCCTATGGTGGAAGCCGGTCTGAACGCAGGCAACCTGATCAAGAGTGCCGCCAAGCACATACAAGGCGGAGGTGGCGGTGCGCCGCAGATGGCTACTGCCGGCGGACGCAACAAAGAGGGCCTTGGCGCCGCAATGGACGAACTGCTCCATGCAATAATAGGTTAAGGTCATCGTTTTCGTTTTCGTTATTATGGATAGTTTTTTGGAATTGGCGCGAGTGAGGCGCTCATATAGAAAATACACAGCCGAGCCGCTGAAGCAGGAACAAATCGAACAGATTCTGCAGGCTGCGCTGATGTCACCGGCATCGAAACGTTGCAATCCGTGGGAGTTTGTGGTCGTGACAGACCGTGAGACGCTGAACAAGATGGCAGGTTGCAGGACGTATGGCAGCCAAATGCTAACAGAGTCGGCAGCGGGCATCATCGTATGCGTGGACCCTAACCTGACAGACACCTGGCAGTGCGACGGCGCCATCGCAGCGGAACATATCTTATTGGAAGCAGCCGACTTGGGTCTGGGCGCATGCTGGGTGCAGATATACGGCCGTTATATGGACGAAGAGAACACGGTTTCCGCGGAACAACAGATACGCAACCTGACCGGCATACCGGAGGACAAAAACGTGCTGTGCGTCATCTCGCTCGGCCATAAAAACGAAGAGCGCAAACCCCGCGAAATAGACAAACTACAATACGAAAAAGTGCATTATGGAAAGTACTAAACCCATCATAGCCATCTCGAGTGGCGACATCAACGGTATCGGCTACGAAATCATACTCAAGGGTATTGCCGACCCGCACATCTGCGAGATTTGCACGCCCGTAATCTATGGTAATCAGCAGATTGCGCGCGAGCATCTGAAACTTATGGACGAGGAGATGAGGAACATGCAGTTCTCGGTCATTCAGTCCGCGAAAGATGTGCGTCCGGGCAAGATTAACCTCATCAACGTTTATCCTGATGATACTCCGCTGAGCATCGGCCATTCGACGCCGGAAGCAGGTCATGCCTCGTTTCTGGCCTTGAGTCGCGCCTGCGAAGACCTGAAAGCCGGTTTGGTGGACGCCCTCGTGACTGCACCAATCAACAAGGAGAACATCCAAAGCGACAAGTTCCGTTTCTCGGGTCATACCGAGTACCTGACGAAGATGTTCGGAGACGGAGGCGAGAGTTTGATGATGATGGTTAGCGCGCAGATGAAAGTGGCGTTGGTTTGCAACCATATGCCCATATCTCAGGTGGCGAGCTGCATCACCGAAGAGCGTATCTTGAGCAAGTTGCACACGTTGGCCGACTCGTTGCTGAAGGATTTCCGCATTCGCCGTCCGCGCATCGCGGTGTTGGCTCTGAATCCTCATGCAGGCGATAATGGTTTGATTGGCAAGGAAGAAGAGGAGATTATTCGTCCTGCCATCAAGAAGGCGTACGACGAAGGTATCATGGCTTTCGGCCCCTACTCTGCCGACGGTTTCTTCGGCTCGGGCAAGTACGCACATTTCGATGCAATCTTGGCTATGTACCACGACCAGGGGCTTATTCCGTTCAAGAGTTTGGACATGGATGGCGTGAACTACACGGCCGGACTGAACATCATCCGCACGTCGCCCGACCACGGCACGGCCTACGATTTGGCTGGCAAGAACATCGCCAACGCACAATCATTCAGCCACGCGCTGTATATGGCCATTGACTTGCTTCGGACTCGCAAAGAGAGCGCGGAGATCAGTGCTGACCCGCTGCCTTTCAAGGAGAAAGAGGACAAACCGGCTAAGCCACTGCCTTTCAAGGGACTGGATTTCCTGAACAAACCCCAAGAAGAATAAGTTAAGGGTTCATGGTTCATGGTTAAGGGTTCTTACCTCGCAGAATTTATTCTATGCTTTCGCTTAATCTGCTTCCGCAGCGCTCAAGCTTGAAGCCACAAGCCGAGTGGCTTCTTCACAGACGATCGGCAGAGCCGTGCATGGTTAAGGGTTCATATATCGCGAAGCTCGAACAATCGCTACGCGAGCAAGTAATACATTCTAAATTTCAAGTGATATGAAAAAGTCTTTGCTCTTTCTTTTCTCCTTATTGCTGCTCGTCGGCTGTAAGAACGACGGCAAGATTGTCACGTCTGCAACAGGAACGATTTATGAGTTGCTGGTTGTGTGCAACAACAATTACTGGGAAGGCGAACAAGGTGATACGTTGCGTGCCTATCTGGAGGCAGACATGCCGTGCATGCCACAGATGGAGAGCTATTTCACCCTCTCGCAGGTCAGTTGGGCCAATTTCGACGACATGTTGAAACCCGTGCGCAACATCCTTCTGGTGGACATCAATCCGCAGCGCTACAAAGAGGCCAAGTTGTCCTACAAAACCGACTGGTACTCGCACCCGCAGGCTGTGGTCAAACTGACGGCTCCAAGCGGAGAGGCAATGCAGGCACTTATCAACGAGAAGAGCTTGACTATCCGTAACTGGTTCGTACGTCAGGAATTGGAACGTCAGGCCAAGTTCTACAAGCGTTTCTGCAATCATGACGCTTCGGATCTTATCTTGAAGAAGTTTGGCGTGCAGATGTACATTCCTGCTGACTATCAGTTGATTCAGGAAGATCCCGACTTCGTTTGGTGTTGCAATGACAACGGTCCCAAGCGCCGCGACATCATCGTCTATACCTACCCTTACACCGACGAGAACACGTTTACGCCGGAATACCTGCTTGCCAAGCGTGACAGTATGATGGGACGCATCAACGGCTATGTAGAGGGCTCGTACATGGGCACGGAGTACAAGATCTTCCCGCCTCAGTATCAAGCCATTGCCGTCAACGACAACGCTTACTGCGCCGAGATTCGCGGATTGTGGAAGATGAAAGGCGGAGCAGCAATGGGTGGCCCGTTTGTGCAACATACGCGTCTGGACGAGACACACCAACGCATCGTCACGGCAGAAGCGTTCGTGTATGCCGCAGGGCAAAAGAAACGCAACGTCTATCGTCAGGCGGAGGCTATCCTCTACACACTGAAGATGCCTGAGGAAATCAATGCTATCAAAGAAGTGAAAGTTACTTCGGAGAATCAGTAAACCGGCACTATTTCGCGCGGAACACGTCGCGAAGGACGATACGGAAGAGGCACAACACCTTTCGTCTGCACAGACGAGACGTGTTGTGTTCCTTTTATGTGGATAGGAATGGTCTGATTCTGCCGTTTGGTGCTGTTGAGGACAGCGTCGGTTAGCATACTTCGCTCCTGCGGATAGAGGTGCCCGTCGGGATGCATCCGATAAATGGTGTTCAGCACTACCCGACCGTGACCTGATTTCACGCGGAACTTGTCGATAGCCTGCTCATCTACATTTAGCAGGTTCAACATTGCCAACTCGTCCGGCTTAAGTTTGTGCCCGAAGGGGATACTCACATCCATAGTGCCTTCCACCACGAATCGGCGGATTCGGAATGTCTCAGAATCAACGATATAGTGGCGCAGGATTTCATAGACGACGATGCCGAGGAAGTTCTTCTTCTCGGTATATGTGAGCACTGTCTCGCCCTCGTTCTCGCGTAACACGGTCCAGTGCCGAAGATCATTCATCTCGCTCACAAAGTCGTAGTGCACATCCGCAATAGCCCACAGCGCCTGGTGTACCACTACACCCGAATCCATTTCCAAAGCCATCTGACGAACGCGTTTGTCCAAGTTTTTGCCCGCCAGAATACTATCGGCACGGGTCGAACGCGTTTGTCCAAGTTTTTGCCCGCCAGAATACTATCGGCACGGGTGCGGATATGGGCAAGGAAGAAACGCTTGCAGTACTCGCCTATAAACTGAACTGAGTCGCGGCTGTCGGGACGACCTTCGGGGATCTGGATGACAGAAGCAATCATCTGCTCCATTCCCCAAGGCGTGTTCTCTGCGTCCATCTTCACATCGCTTACGAGGCGCAGACGGTAGGGCTCGTCGGGAAAATCGTACTCCATTCGATTGAACACCTGATAGAGCAGTTTAGCCATTTCTTTGCGCTTGTTCTTCTGCTTGGATTTCTTGGCCTCCACGACCGTTTCCTGCAGGGCAATGGGTTGCTCTTTGAGCACTACCACGGCATCCGAATCGGCGAAGAAAGCCAATGGAAGCGTTTCCTTCTCATAGCCTACAAACGAGACGATTACCAGACTGGTGGTCGGCACGTCGGTCTGCAGGACAAATCGTCCGTCCCGTCCCGTGGCCGTGCCCGCAATAGGGTCGTCCTCCAAAAACACAGTGGCATACATCATCGGCTCACCGGTACTGTCGATGACGCGTCCGCTGTACTCTGCAGCGGACAAAACCGCAGTGGCAAAGCAACAAAGCAGTATGTAGAAGGCTTTACGCATCCTGTTCAAACATCTTTATTAATTGCGCGCGCTCATGCACGTGAGATATTTTTCACGCCTTTGACCGTGGCTATTTTCTTTTGGATAGCATCCAACTGGTCCGTAGAAGAGACCAGCAGGGTCAGATGTCCCTCAAAAATACCGTCGTGCGAGTCGATGGAGATGGTTCGCAGGAGTACGCCTGATTCCTTGTTAATCAGCGAAGTAATACCACTGACGATACCTATATCGTCGAGTCCCACCACGCGAAGAGTGATCGGGTACTGCATGCCCTGCACTTTTCCCGACCAACGCGCAGGAACAATACGATACGGGAAACGTGAACGCATATCCTGGGCATTGGGGCAATTCTCGCGGTGGATCTTGATTCCGGCGCTGATGCTCACGAAACCGAAGATGGGGTCGCCATAGATCGGGTTGCAGCACTTGGCCAATTTGTAGTCCACATTCTTCAGGTTCTGATCGATTACCAGCACATCCTGATGACCGGAAGCGCTAACATCCGGTGTCTGTTGTACGAACTGATCCGCAGAGATTCCGGACAACTGATGTTCCTGCTCTTGCGCCTCGCGCTCCAATTCAGCATACGTGTCCCGGACGTTGAGGATGTCCAACCTACCCTGCGCCAAGGCCTGGTAAAAGTCGGTAACGGCCTTGAATCCAAGTTTCTTGGCCATTTGCGCCACACGTCCTTCTGAGTAGTCGAGTTTCCAGTTCTTGAAACGACGTTCCAGCAATTCGCGACCCTCCGCAGCGTCCTTATATTCAATCTCTTTCAGCGCCTGACGAATCTTGGTTTTTGCCTTGCTGGTTTGCACAATCTTCAGCCACGCCTCAGAAGGTTTTTGAGTCGGAGAAGTCAGAATCTCCACCTGGTCGCCATTGTGCAAAACACGCTTGATAGGCACGTTACGCCCGGCTATTTTGCCGCCCACGCACTTGCAGCCGATGTTGGAGTGGATAGAGAATGCGAAGTCGAGCACCGTGGCTCCTTTGGGCAGTTTCTTGAGCTCACCGTTGGGGGTAAAGACAAACACCTCCTGGTCGTAGAGATTGAGTCGGAATTCACTGATTGCCTCGCGGTTATCCACCTGTTCGCTCTCCAGCATCTCGCGCACGCCCTTGAGGAACTCGTCCATTCCGGTTTCGCTCTGTCCGCCCTTGTATTTCCAGTGCGCTGCCACACCTTTCTCGGCCACTTCGTCCATGCGCTCGGTTCGAATCTGCACTTCTACCCATTTGTTTTCAGGGCCGAGAACAGTAGTATGCAGCGACTCATAGCCGTTGGACTTGGGGATAGACAACCAGTCACGCAAACGCTTGGGGTTGGGTTGGTACATATCTGCCACCACGGAATAAGCCTGCCAGCACTCGGCTTTCTCTTTTTCGGGTTCCGAGTCGAGGATGATACGAATGGCGAACAAGTCGTAGATACCATCCACCCCGCACTGCTGCTTTTGCATCTTATTGTAGATGGAATGGATGGACTTGGTGCGTCCTTTGATATGGAACTTCAAGCCGAGAGAGCGCAGTTTGTCCTCCACCGGGCCAATGAAGGCGGCGATGTAGGCGTCACGCTCCTGTTTCTTGGCATTCAGCGCGTGCGCAATCTCTTTATATATAGTGTAATTGGAGAACTTGAGAGACAGGTCCTCCAGTTCGGTTTTGATTACATACAAACCCAAACGGTGAGCCAAGGGGGCGTAGAGGAACGAGGTTTCCCTTGCCACTTGCTGCTTACGCTCAGAGTCGTCAGACTGATTGAGTTCGCGCATCAGGCGCAAGCGCTCGGCGATGATTATCATCACCACTCGCACATCCTCGGCCAAGGCCAAAAGCAGTTTTCGGAAATTCTCGGTCTCAAGCACCGTGTCCACTTTGTAGAGGTCTTCCACACGCCCGAGTCCGGTGATGATAGCCGTCACTTGCTCCCCAAACACGGCCGAAGCTTCTTCCGGCTGGTCCTGAAGCATGATGGCCGCCACTGCTGTAGCGTTCAAGCCCATCTCGTTTACGATAATCTCCATTGTATCCACGCGAGACTGTAAAACTGCCGGATCCATCTGCTCAACCGCCGTGAGCAACAACTCTGTTTCCTTGTCCGAGAAAGCAACATGATGATTCCCTGTCAAACGCGCTAAAGCGTCATTCCATATTTTCGTGTTCGGTTCCATATCTGATACTAAAATACACCTTTTTATAACCAAAAATCATGCAAAAGTGACCAAAAAAACTGAAAAAGGCATAAAAAAACGTAAAAATAGTCGATTTTACTATGAAGTTTCAATTATTTTTATTAACTTTGTACCCGATTTACTGATTTCATGGCAGCGAATCACTTTTAGAGAGGAATAATAACATAAAAAATACCAAACGATAATGAAAACAACAATTCGTGTACTTTTGGCACTCGCAATCTGCTTCCTGGCATATATTTGCGTGATGAGTGTCGTTACTCCTATCAATTTTGAGAATCAACGTGCTATCCGTGAGGTGGCTGTAGCAGAGAAGCTCAGTGACATCCGTATTGCCGAGAACGAGTTCCGTCTGCAGAACGGCCGTTACATGGCTAACATGGACTCTCTGGTGCTTTGGCTTCAAACCGGCAGCAAGAAAGAGGTAGTTAAGGAAGGTGCGTTGACCGACAAGCAGCTGGAGGCTGGTTTGACCGAGCACAAGGCTGTGAAGATCATTGAGAAAGCCAAGAAAACCGGCAACTACAAAGAGGTGAAGGAGCAAGGTTTGGAGAACTTCGTTCGTGATACTATCTCGTCGCCTGTGCTGCAAGCTCTCTATCATGGCAAATACGACAACGAGAGCGTTAAGAACATGGTTATCATCCCTTACACCGACAATATCCAGTTCGATGCCGAGACCAACGACAACTACACCACCAGTCAGGGTATTCGCATTCCGCTGGTAGAAGTACGTGCTCACTACAACACCTATCTGGGCGACCTGGACGACCAGGAGCGCGTGAACCTCATCGACAAAGAGGAGCAGCTGGACCACTATCCCGGCCTGAAAATGGGTGATATCAACGAACCGAACAACAACGCGGGTAACTGGGAGTAATTGCCTGAAGATCTGCACTTTCCTACCATGCGAATCATAAGCGGACAATGGAAAGGCAGAAGGCTGAATCCCCCAAAGAACATCACCGCACGTCCGACTACGGATTTCGCGAAGGAGAGTCTTTTCAACCTTCTGCAGAACAGGATACAAATCGAGGGCAGCAATGTCCTCGACTTGTTTGCAGGCACAGGCAGTATCAGTCTGGAATGTGCCAGCCGGGGCGCGCAGGATGTGACGGCGGTGGAACTGGCCCATACGCAGCAGAACTTCATCATCAGCGCAAGCAAACAACTGGGAGCAAAGAACCTGACCGTTGTTCGGGGCGATGTGTTCAAGTTTGTGCCGTCTTGCCGGACCAAGTTTGACCTCATCTTCGCCGACCCGCCTTACCAGCTCGACAAACTGCCTACCCTGCCCGACCTCATTTTTTCGCACGAGATGCTGGCCGAAGGAGGTTGGTTCGTGCTGGAACACTCGGCGAACAACAGTTTTCAGGAACATCCGCATTTTGTGGAGGAACGTAAGTACGGCAACGTACATTTCTCCTTCTTCCAATAATCAAGAGGCATCTATCAATAATCAACAATCACAAATCAAAAATCATCTAATCCATGCGTAAATTCTTATTTTCATTAGTAGCCCTGCTGCTGTGCATGAGCAGTTATGCTGCTGTAACTATCAATCAATCGGGAGGTTGGTTTGAGAGCGCTTACGTGGAATGGGCTCCGCTAAGCGGATACAGCGACTACAACGCGTATATCCGTCCTCAGAACGGCACGTATCAGTTGTTGGACAAACCCCTGCTCCGCAGCTACGGCTCGTACTATCGCGCCGATGCTTTGGGATTGGCTGCGGGCAATTACCAAATAAAGATTGTCCCAGTCCAGAACGGTCAGGAGGTGTCTGCTCAGGCAGCGGAAACGAGCACGCTACAAGTGGCGGCGCACGACCGCAACGGCTTTGCTCATTTCAATTATTCGGCAGGCGTGGGTGCGTACACCAATAACGGCACGCTCAAACCCGGTGCGAAAGTGATCTACGTGCACGCGGGCAACGCCAAGACCGTCAGCACCAGCGTCATCACCAACAGCAACGGCGCGACCACGACCTACACCGGCATGCAGGCCATCATCACCGGCTACGAGAAAGGCTACGACACCACACCCATCACCTTCCGCCTGCTCGGCACCATCAACGCCAGCGACATGGACCAGCTCGAGAGCAGCGCTGAAGGACTGCAAATCAAAGGTAAACGCGCCGACTCGGAACTCAACATCACCATCGAGGGCGTGGGCAAGGACGCCGTCATCCGCGGCTTCGGGTTCCTCGTTCGCAACAGCAAGAGCGTCGAGCTCCGCAACTTCGCCGTCATGACCGCCATGGACGACTGCATCTCCCTCGACACCGACAACGACCACATCTGGATTCACCATATCGACGGCTTCTACGGCAAACAGGGCTCCGGCGACAAGGCCAAAGGCGACGGCACCATCGACGTGAAAGCCGACTCCAAGCACGTGACTATCAGTTATTGCCACTTCTGGGACACCGGCAAATCCTCGATGTGCGGCATGAAGTCCGAAAGCGGACCGAACTTCATCACCTACCACCACAACTGGTTCGACCACTCCGACTCGCGCCACCCGCGTATCCGCACCATGAGCGTGCACGTCTACAACAACTACTTCGACGGCATCGCCAAGTACTGCGTAGGCGTAACCACCGGCTCGTCCGCTTTTGTGGAGAACAACAATTTCCGCAACTGCCCGCACCCGATGCTCATCTCGCTGCAAGGCACGGACACGCACAACGGAGCTACGCCTCAAGACGGCACGTTCTCCGGCGAAGCGGGCGGCATCATCAAGGCCTACAACAACAGTTTCTCGGGCTCCAAGACACTCGTCTATTACAACGCCAGCACCGCCCCCGTGCATTTCGACGCCTACCTGGCCACTACCCGCTCCGAGCAGGTGCCGTCCACGGTGACCACGCTCAGCGGAGGCAATACCTACAACAACTTCGACTCCAACGCGCAGCTGATATACGCCGTCACGCCGGATGATCCCGCCAACGTGCCGTCCATCGTGCAGGGCAACCTGGGAGCAGGACGCCTGCAACACGGTGATTTCAGTTTCACCTTCACCAGTGCCGACGACGCCAGCTACGATCTCAACCAGAACCTCGTGGCAGCCATCGCCGCATACACCTCGTCGCTGGACAGCATCTTCGGCGAGACCGGTGGCAGCGTCACCCCGCCGGACACCGGCTCTGTCCTTCCGCCCGACACGACGCACCACCCTGTCGGCAACTACGAATGTGTCTTCACCGGCGGCCAGCCCTCGTCGGATTTCTACACTTTCACCAGCGCCAACTACTCCAACAGCAAGGGCACTGCCACCGTCAACGGCGTGACCTACAACTGGTGCGTGAAGATGGAGAGCGCTACGAACATCAGTTTCACTACGGACCAGGAGTACACGCTCTTCCTGGCGTTTGACAAGGCCACTGCCAACATCAAGATAGACGGGACGAAAGTGGTAGCCACCAACGGCACCATCAGTTATCCTCTCGCTGCGGGCGCTCACGCACTGACCAAAGCCGATTCGAACAATCTGTACTACATCAACCTGTACGGCAATCAATCAGCACTCCGGAACACGGAGGAATCGGGTCTTGGCTTTGACGGAACGAGTATTCTGAACCCGCAAGGCGGACTGGTGCGTCTGTACACAATGAACGGGGCATGTCTGGGTTCGACCACAAGCACTGTAATCGGAACAGAGAATCTGCCCTCGGGATATTACGTAGCAGTTACGGCAAGCGGCGCGCTGAAGTTCGCGAAGTAGTTCCAAGGACTATAAGAATCCCCCTTTAAGGGGGATACAGAGGGTCTATTAAAGCAAAGAGGCAACTCCCGCGGGAATTGCCTCTTCTTGTGTGTGTTTAAAAAATCTCCGGTTATGTAAAGAATCGGGGAATGCTGTCTGAGACAGCGGGGATGGTTAGAACAACGGGCTCGGATAGGTGCCGTCCTCAGCCAAAGCAGCAAACTTGGCTACTACCTGCGGACGGTCCTCCGAGTAGGTTACTCCGAACCATTTGGAAGGTGTGTCGAGCACCTTGCACGTAGCTTTGCCGGCTACGATAAGGTCGTTGACGAGAGTCGGGATATAGAACTCGGACTTCATCTCCTGCCCGTGCTCGGCAAGGAAAGTCTTGAAGGCGGCTTCCACATAGCTGAAGTACTCGGGAGTGAATGCCCACATGTTCATCGATACAGGAGCATGCTCATCCAGGAGCACGTATTGGTCGTTCTCGTCTTTGAAATAGATCTTGCCGTCCTCTTTGCGCAGGATATTGGTGCGTTCTACCACTCCTGTGAGGTTTCCCTCAGCATCGGTTTGGCATACACCGCGGCTAACGGAACCGTTCTCCGAGAGGGTGTTGCAAACGCGATAACCAACCATGGCGTAGCGGTTCTGCTTGTCGGCTACTGAGTTGAGGAAATCGGCCAGAATCTTGAACGACTCGCGTCCGTAGTAGTCGTCAGCATTGATGACAGCAAAAGGTTCTTTGATAATATCTTTGCCCATGAGCACAGCGTGATTGGTGCCCCAGGGTTTGGTGCGCTCGGGGTTGTAGGTGCAACCGGCAGGCACTTTGTCTATGGCCTGGAAGCAAATCTCACAGGGCACTTTGCCCTCGTACTTGGAAAGCACTACCCGCTTGAAGTCGTCCGCGAAATCCTTACGAATCACGAATACAATCTTGCCAAAGCCAGCCTGCAGCGCATCATACACCGAGTAATCCATGATTGTCTCGCCGTTAGGGCCGAGACCGTCAATCTGTTTCAATCCGCCGTAACGGCTGCCCATTCCGGCTGCAAGAATAAAAAGAGTTGGTTTCATATAATTTACAATTTATAATTAATCAGCATTTGTGTGCGTTCTCTATATCCTTCAGGTCCTCCGCCGAAAGTTCCACTTTGCCGCTTGCGCGGTTCTTCTTGTGTCGTGCCCACAGGCCGTACACTTCCGAGCAGTTGCCTGCCGTGACGAAGGCGTAGTAGTTGTTCGTGCGGATGTAGTTCATCAGGGCGGAGAACTCGTCCTGGGTGAGCAGCGCCTGAATCTCGGTATGTTCCTCGCCGGAGCAGCCGCCGGTCACATTGTAAAGCGTACAGCCGCGCACCAGTTCGTCGCGGATGAAACGGTGGATGTTCGCATTCTCCTTCGAGATGATGCACACGCGTTTGCGGCGGTTAAGCGTAGCGGTAAAATAGTTGACCACGATGCCATTGATCCATGTGCCGAGCAGACCGATGACCACCATACGGAAATCATTGATCAGGAAGGCCGACGAACATATCGCTGCACCGCCAATGGTCACTGACATGCCGATGTCGAAATGGAAGTACTTGTTGATAATCTTGGCCAGGATATCCAGTCCGCCGGTGGAGGCGTTGATACTGAACTCGATGGTCTGACACAAGCTCACGAGGAACACGAAGCAGGCCAGGTCGAACCACACATCGCCCAAACCCAGACCGGCGCTCATCACCGAGTCTTTCACCTGTTCCAGCACTTCCCCTGCCCTACTGAGCAGATACGGATTGCCGTGCATGTCGAGCACGGTCTCACCGGCCTGCAGCTGCGCCAGAATCTCCGGTGCTTCAATCACTTTGTGCGTGAGGTTGGTGTACGGATAGACGCGGTCGAGGATCTGCACGAGCGGACCGAGGATCATCGCAGTATAGACAGTCTTGGCGCCGAACTCGTTACCTATCAGAAGGAAAGCCATCAGCAGGAGCACCGCATTGATGCCCATCACCCAATAAGAGAACGTGTCGGCCGTACCGCCGAACAGGGTGTTCAGCACAAGGCTCAAGCCTGAGATAGTACCCACGATCAGGTGGCCCGGGAGCAGAAAATAATAGACGGCGGCTGCGCCAATGCACATGCCGGCCGTCATGATAATCAGTTCTTTGTAGAATTTCCAGGTATGGAGCGCCTGCCAGAAATCGGTGGCAAGGTCGGCCCAGTATTTAGCCGTGAAATATTGCTGTACGTACTCGTTCATAGCCACATGTTTGCCATTCGAATCGCAGTGTACGCACCTTCCACGCCTTTGTTGCCGAGGCTTCCGCCCGCGCGGTCAAGGGCCTGCTGGAGGTTCAGTGTGGTCAGTACAGAGAAAATCACGGGTGTTTTTCCGTGTAGGTTGAGTTCTGTCATCCCTTGCGTCACCGACTGACAAACATAGTCGAAATGCGGTGTATCGCCTTTGATGACACAACCGATGATGATGATGGCATCCACCTGCCCCATCATTTTGGCGGCGGCATAGGTCAGTTCTACTGCTCCGGGGACATGTTGTACGAGGATGTGGTCCTCTGTAACTCCTGCGCCCAGAAGGGTGTCGATTGCCCCTTGTGCCAACGCGTAGGTGATGTCTTTGTTCCAGTCGGCCACGACTACGGCATAGCGTTGCTTGCAGAGCACAGAAGCGTCCGGAAGCAGGTTGGAGTCGAAGGACGAGAGGTTATGCAGTTGGGTTGCCATCAGCAGTTCGGTTTTTGGGATTGATTATTCAGCCGTAGCGATGTACTTTTCGATATCCTGAGCCTCTGCGCTCTGAGCGTAGTTGTCGCGAATCTTCTCAAAGACTTTCTTGGCAGCCTTCTTGTCACCTTTCTCCAGGTACACGATGCCTTGTTTCTTCAGAGCCATCGGCGTGATGAGGTCGTTATTGGCCGTGGCAACGTGCTCGTAAGCCTTAATGGCTTTGTCCAGTTCGTCCAGTTGTACATAAGCGTCGCCAAGGAGCATGTGAGCTGCAGGGTCGATGTTGAGGTCGTCCGCGTCGAATTTCTTCAGGTACTCGGCTGCGTCCTCGTAGTTACCCAGCTTGTAATTGCAGATACCTGCATAGAGGGCTGCCAGCTCACCAGCCTGATAATGGCCGTACTGGTCTGCTATTTCAGCGAAGCCGATGCACTCGTTGTCGTCACCGTTGAGGGCCTGTTCCCACATTCCCTGGCTGAAGTACATAACAGCCTTGGCGGTCTCGTCCTGCGCAGCAGCGGCCTTGGGTTTCCATACATAGGTGTTCAGGGCGATGATGCCGCAAACCACGAGTACGATAATTGTCACGCACCAAGTGAGCGCGTTCTGATTTTTCTCAATCCATTGTCCGGAAGCAGAGAGTGCCTCCTGTACGTTTTCAAGATTCTCATCTTGTTTGTATGGGCAGTTTTCACCTACCCACACAAATGCGGGTGCAAAGTTACTGCTTTTTTTTGAAACTACCAAATAAAATACGAGAAAAATGCGAAAAAAGTGCAAAATAGGGCATTTTTTTGTGATTTGCAGAAATGAACCACTAAGAACTCACGCGGGGTGAGTCGGACAGGAGTAAAGCGAGGACCTGTTGTTTGTAAGGAATTAATTAGAAATAAAATAAGTAATCTCCTCCGCCATCCGGTTCATCGCGATGTACTCCTCGCGAATGACATGCAGTCACATTTCGTTAACCATTCAATTTTGTTTTTCAGTGGTCTCATCTTGCTCCTCGAGTTCATCTTGAAGAAGAGATTGTTTATGTTTCTCCTTGAGATAGAGGTGAAGGAAAAAGTATTTCAGGTCGTTATATTCCTCGGGCGGGATGTTGGTGTTTGCCATCGAAGCAATTTTCTTTCGAATGGAGGAAACGGAAAAGCCATATCTCCGGGCAAGGCGATCGTAGATTTCTCCTTTTTTGAGTTGAGGTTCGGAGTCTCGCAAAAAGAGGAACTCCTCGTAGATAATGATCTCTTCGAGGAGGCCCTTTTTAACTATTCCAGCAGCTTCTCCCAAACGTATTCCTTCTCGGGGATAATCATGAATAAGTTCGTAAAACGAGGGTTTTGATTTAGTTTTTGTACTGCTCATGAAGCAAAGGATTACGAGTTTGAATAATTTAAAAATACAGTGCAAAAAGGCTCCAAAAGAGGCAAAAAAGCACTCCCATTGTCAAAAAACGGGCATGCTGGAATTGATTATCAATGATTTAGCCCACCCGTTTTGACAATCGTTCGAAGACCGTTCGAAGGTGTATGCATGGTGTATGCATGGTGTATGCCATTTTACCTCAGTTTTTGGCCTGTGAGGGAGTAGCGGGAACTATCGGGCATAAGGAGGTAGATGGAGCCGTTTTGGAGGAGCAATTGAGGGCGGGAAGCAGTTATCCCGTTGCTGTCGTCAATGGCTGTAGCATCTAACGGACGGACATCAAACTGTCCCCACACCGTATGCTGGCGATAGGTGTCCACGGATGAAGCAGGTACAAACAGCACCGATGTACGTGGAACGTCAAGGAATGCGTCTGTTCCGACAGCAGGCGGTGTGGTATTGTAAGATACCATGGTTTGAATCGCAGGACAGTATGCAAACGCTGAATCATCCATCTGCTGCAATAGTGAGCCGAAAGAAACAGAAGTCAATTCGGAGCATTGCATGAACGCTTTGGCGCCAATATGCGTGACGAGACCAGGAATAATCACAGAAGTCAAGTTGGTTGCCCCAAGGAACGCTACCTCGGCAATAGAAGTCATTTCGGGAGCCAAGAGGAGCATATGGAGTTGCTGCAATTGTGAAGCCCATGGAGCCGGGTCGGCGAAGGAATACATGTCACCATCACCATAAAAACAAAGGGAGTCCCCAGTGATATTCCAGAACAAGTTTTCTCCGCATTTGCCAATAAACTCGGCAAAGAGAGAGGTGTCTTGGGTCAGTTGAATGTCTCGTGGATTAGCGGTTTCTCCATCGTTCCATCTCAAGAAATGGTAGCCCTCATAAGCAGTTGCCTCGATTGTGCAGATGGAATTGACAAACGAATCACAAGCGGAAGGAATGATAGTTTGTGTAACCTCTGCCGCTCCTTGTAGTGTATCTTGTACGGTAAGGTGAACAATATGTTCGACATAATCAGGATTGGGCTGATACTTAAGTTGACTACGATAGCCGTTCCAACCATTTTTTTGCAGATACGCAGTTAAAGTTCCGCAAGGGACGTAGATAGAGAAGTCAGGTTGCTGACCGGACATCTCCCAACGAAAAGCCAACGTAACCCCTATTCCGTATTGATCCATGTAGAACGGGATGGGATTGAGGAGATAAAAAGTCGTCAGATTTTGGCATCTGTTGAAGCAATAATTGCCGATAGATGTAACATTGGCAGGAATAGTAATATCGGTAAGCGCAAGGCAGCCCGCGAAAGCATATTTTCCGATGGTTTTCAGTGCTTGCGGGAGAGTGATACTTGGCAAGGCGTAACAATCGCCAAATGCGTAATCGCCGATGGAAGTAACACTATCGGGAATGGTAACGGAAGTAAGACTTGAGCAAGAAGAGAAAGCCGCTCTACTAATAGTGGTGACACCTTGCGGGATAGCAACGGATGTCAGGCCAGAACAATCCGCAAAAGCATAATCGCCAATAGTAGTGAGACTATCCGGGAGGTTGACAGATGACAGTTTTCGGCAGAAAAAGAAAGCCTCGAGGCCGATAGCCTTGACCGTTTGAGGGATAGAAACAAACCTAAGATTTGAGCATTGGCTGAAAGCATGCGGCCCGATGTCGGTAACTCCGTCCTGGATGACTACATGAGCGATTTCATTGGCATGCAAAGGAATCCATGGAACGCTATCAGTGGCTGTAAAATTGTACATAGCACCAGTTCCGGAAATAGTCAGAACACTATCCTGGAGTGTCCAAAAAAGGTGGTCTCCGCACATATCTGTCATGCCGACGATAGTAGAAAAATCATTCCATTGATCATCAGCGAGGTACAGAGCACGACTATTTTTCGGAACAACAACGATAACCGGGAACTTGTTAATGCAGTAAAAAACATTTGCACCAAGCGTTGGAGGAAGAGGAGCAAGGCAGGTAATGGATCTGAGGCCTGTGCACGACTCAAAAGCTTTCTCTCCAATGGCCGTAACCGTACTTGGAATAGTGATGGAGGTAAGTTTAGAGCAACCAGAAAAGGCTTTGTATCCAATGGAGTCAAGGCCTTCCGGAAGAGAAATTGAAGGCAATTTTGAGCAACTTGCGAAAACTCTGTCTCCGATAGTGGTGACGGTACTTGGAATATTGACAGACGTCAAATAACTACAAAAGGCAAAAGCGCCTGTGCCGATACTGGTAATTCCTTCTGGAAGAACCACTGTGGTCATCAACATGGAATATGAAGACCAAGGCACGGTATAACCATTGTTGTCATAGTTGGTCATATCGCCATAGCCCGAAATTGTCAGGACACGGTTGGCGTAAGACCAAGTAAGATGTGCCCCGCAAGAGCCACTTGTTTGGGCAGCAGCGGGGATACTCAGCAAAAGAATAAGCGCAATGATGGCAATCTTCAGTTTGATTATTCCATGAGTTTTTTGTAGCGGATGCGCTTGGGTTCGGTGGCGTCGTCGCCGAGGCGGAGGCGTTTGTTTTCCTCGTATTCGGAGTAGCTGCCCTCGAAGAAGAAGACCTTGGAATCGCCCTCGTAGGCGAGGATATGTGTGCAGATACGGTTGAGGAACCAGCGGTCGTGGCTGATGACCACGGCGCAGCCTGCGAAGTTCTCGAGGCCTTCCTCCAGCGCGCGGAGGGTGTTGACGTCGATGTCGTTGGTGGGCTCGTCGAGGAGGAGAACGTTGGCTTCGCTCTTGAGGGTCAGCGCCAGATGGAGGCGGTTGCGCTCACCGCCGGAGAGTACGCCGCATTTCTTCTCCTGGTCGGCGCCGGTGAAGTTGAATCGGCTCAAGTAAGCGCGCGCATTGACTTCGCGGCCCCCGACGCGGATAAACTCCGTACCACCGGAGATAGTCTCGAAGACTGTTTTCTCGGGGTCAATGCCGGAGTGAATCTGGTCCACATAACCGACCTTGACGGTCTCACCGACTTCGAACGTGCCTTTGTCGGCTTTTTCCATGCCCATGATCATGCGGAAGAGGGTTGTCTTGCCCGCACCGTTAGGTCCGATTACGCCCACAATTCCGTTGGGCGGAAGCATGAAATTCAGGTCCTCGAAGAGGAGCTTGTCTCCATAGGCTTTGCTTACGCCGACGGCATTGATGACCTTGTTGCCCAGGCGCGGACCGTTGGGTATGAAAATCTCGAGTTTTTCCTCGCGCTCTTTCTGCTCCTCGTTGAGCATGCGGTCATATGCTCCCAGACGGGCTTTGGACTTGGCCTGACGGGCTTTGGGTGCCATGCGAACCCACTCCAACTCGCGCTCGAGGGTCTTGCGGCGCTTGCTGGCCTGTTTCTCTTCCATGGCCATGCGGGCGGTCTTCTGCTCCAGCCACGAGGAATAGTTGCCTTGCCAGGGAATACCTTCTCCGCGGTCCAGTTCCAGAATCCAGCCTGCCACATCGTCGAGGAAATAGCGGTCGTGGGTGACGGCAATCACCGTTCCAGGGTACTGCTGCAGGTGCTGTTCAAGCCAGTCGATAGACTCTGCGTCCAAGTGGTTGGTAGGCTCGTCAAGCAACAGAATATCAGGCTGTTGCAGCAGCAGACGACATAATGCCACGCGGCGGCGCTCACCTCCGGAGAGGGTCTCGACCAACGCGTCCTCTTCGGGGCAACGCAGGGCGTCCATGGCGCGCTCCAGTTTGTTGTCGATGTTCCAGGCGTCGGCATTGTCCAGCAACTCCTGCAACTCGCCCTGACGGGCAATCAGTTTGTCGAAATCGGCATCCGGCTCGGCGAAAGCGTTGTTGATTTGGTCGTACTCGGCGAGCATGTCCATGATAGGCTGCACACCCTCCTGCACGCACTGTTTGACGGTTTTCTTGGGGTCCAGTTTGGGGTCCTGCTCCAGATAGCCGACTGAATAACCTGGCGAGAAGACCACGTTGCCCTGGTAGTTTTTCTCGACTCCTGCGATGATCTTGAGGAGCGTGGATTTGCCGGCGCCGTTGAGGCCGATGATACCTATCTTGGCTCCCCGTAGAAGAAGCTGAGGTAGATGTTGTTAAGGACCTTTTTCTGCGGCGAGAAAGCTTTGCTCACGCCGACCATTGAGAAGATGATTTTCTTGTCGTCAGACATAAACTGGGGTTTTACATATTAAAACTAATTGGCACAACCAATCGGGTTTCTATTGGCTTATCACGTCGAGTACCGGGTTTCCAATTCGGCATAGCCTTAATAACGCGTATACCCTCTTCGTCCAATAGAGCATTTCCTGAGGATTGCAGGATTTCTATGTCGCTGATTCCTCCCTTTTTATTAACGGTAAATGCAACCACTACACGGCCGGTAATCCCTGCTTCCATACATTGAATCGGGTACTTGACTTCTTTCTCCAAAAACTTGAACAATGCCTTTTGTCCACCGGGGAATTCTGGTGCTATCACGTAGTGATTAAAACGCTGAGAAGGATTCTTCGTCTTTTTCCCATCCTCACTATAATACACCTCTTTGTATGTACCATTTTCCATTTCCTCGTAGTAACGCTTCTTGCCGGTAGGATAATTAACTGTCCGTTCGTAACTGGATGCGGCGTGGGCGTACTTATAGTGCAATGCGACATTTTCCTGCACTACACCATCCGGGAAAAACAAAGTTTCTTCCGTGAGTACACTGGTTTGTTTTGTGCTCGCACTATCACGGCACATAGCCCAGACAACTGTTGTTTGAAGTGTACCGTCCTGACGGTAATATAATTGACGTCCTTTACGGTCGTGATAGTTTGCACCGGATGCAATGCGTTTTTCTATAGCAACAAGTCGCTTGCTCTTCATTGAAAAGACGTTAATTGTTGCAATATTCGTCTCGTCAGCAATGCGCTTGACAACACCAAACATAGTTGCCGTTTCTTTCGGACAACGCGCAAAATCTTTGGTATAATACAATGTATCACCTACAGACAAGAACAGTGAGTCCGCAGCTGTCTGCGCGCTGCAAACAGCCGAAATAAACAATAGGGCAAAGATCAAGTACTTTTTCATAATCAATATAATTCTAAATATTCGACCGTGTTGCCGACGGTGCGGAGGTAGTCCTGGAACGCCTCGTTGGAGATGACCACCGTTCCGCGGCAATCGTTGGGATGGAAACTGAGGGAAGGCGCGTCGAGGAGGTTCTTGTCGAGAAAGAGAATCACTTCGTGCTCCTTGTCGTTGATGAGTCCGAAGGGCGAGACGCTGCCGGGTTGGAGTCCCAAGGCTGCTACGAGCGACGCCTTGAGTCGGTGTTCCAGGTCGTGGATAGCCAGGTCGTGGTCGCAATCGAAGCAGACGAGGTAATGCACGTTGCCCTTATGGTTGCGGAAGAAGAGGTTCTTGCAATGAACCGACCCGTCGTCGTGCCACCAGCGCTTGGCCTCCTCGATGGTCTTGCCTTCGGGGTGAGTGTAGTGGGTGTAGGGGATGTGATGTTCCTCGAGATAGAGCAGCACCTGCAAGGCCTCCAAGCCGGAACAAGCCTGCCAACCATAACGTCGCGCGGCTTCGCGGTTAGCCTCCAAATCGTCCACAAAGATAGTGGTAGATTTGTCGTAAGGGTGTTTCGCGGCGGTCGGGAGCGTTTTCCACAGTTCGGCGATGCGTTTGTCCGCCTCTTCATAGATGCGGATGTCGGGCTTGCCGAGGTGCATCAGATGCGAGAGGAACAGCTCATCGAAGTAGCGGAGGGTCTCCGGCGAAGACTTACCTTCCGTATATAACGATTCGGGCGCTACCCCACCCTCGGGCGTGAAATGATTGTCCACGCAGAAACGCCAGTGCTCCTCGTTGTTGTTGCTGAGGAGGAAGACCGGGAAACGCTTGTGGAGGGCTTCCACTGTCCGGAGGCGATAGTCGGGAATGCCGGTAAGCATCAGGTTCCACGCGTCGAGCAAGTCGCGCCCGGTAGTACCCTCTTTGCTAAGGGGCAACAGGGCTTTGACGAAATCCTCGTTAGTGGCGCCGCCTATCTCGTAATCGAAGAGAATGGATTTCATGTAGGGTGTGGGTTCGCCGTCACTTTCCAATCCGAGAGCAGGAAAGTTTGCGCCAAGAAGCTCCTGGAACTTCTTGACGCAAGCCGGTATGTCGTGGTTCATCAGAACCCCACCCAAGTCGAGGACGATCGTTTCAATCATGAAAATGGAAAATGGAAAATGGAAAATGGAAAATTAGCCCTTGAGGTCCACTTTCAGTTGAAGTTCGTCGAGCTGGACGGGGTCGAGCAGACCGGGTGCTCCGAGCATGACGTCGCGTCCCTGGTTGTTCTTCGGGAAAGCGATGCAGTCGCGGATGGAGTCGAGTCCGGCGAACAGGCTGACGAAACGGTCCAGACCGTAGGCGAGGCCGCCGTGAGGAGGTGCGCCGTACTTGAAGGCGTTCATCAGGAAGCCGAACTTGGTCTGTGCCTGTTCGGGCGTGAAACCGAGAATCTCGAAGACCTTCTCCTGCAGTTTGGCGTCGTGGATACGGATGGACCCACCGCCGACCTCTACTCCGTTGATAACCATGTCGTATGCGTTGGCGCGCACGGACGCAGGGTCGGTGTCCAACAGCGGGATATCTTCGGGCTTGGGCGAGGTGAAGGGATGGTGCATAGCCATAAGGCGCTGCTCCTCGTCGCTCCACTCGTACATCGGGAAATCGATGACCCAGAGGCAACTGTATTTCTGCGGGTCGCGGAGGCCAAGTTGACGGCCCATCTCGAGACGCAGTTCGCACAATTGCTTGCGCGTCTTCATGATGTCTTCACCGCTGAGGATGAGGATGAGGTCGCCTGCTTCGGCGTTCATGGCTGCCTTGAGTTGTTGTAGCACCTCCTGCGAGTAGAACTTGTCCACGCTGGACTTGACGCTGCCGTCGGCCTCTACGCGGGCATAAACCATACCCTTGGCACCAATCTGCGGCTTCTTGACGAACTCGGTGAGGGCGTCGAGCTGCTTGCGGGTGTAGGTAGCACAACCTTTGGCACAGATGCCGCCGATATAGTTGGCGCTGTCGAACACCGTGAAACCGGGGGCGGCGTGGAAGATGTCCATAAGCTCGACGAAACGCATGTCGAAGCGCGTGTCGGGCTTGTCGCTGCCGTAGTATTTCATCGCGTCCGCCCAAGTCATGCGAGGCAGTTTGGGCAGGTCGATTCCTTTGATGACCTTGAAGAGATGTCGGCTCATGCCCTCGAACATGTTCAAGATATCCTCCTGCTCAACAAACGACATCTCGCAGTCGATTTGCGTGAACTCGGGTTGGCGGTCAGCGCGCAGGTCCTCATCGCGGAAACACTTGACAATCTGGAAGTAACGGTCGAAGCCGCTGACCATCAGAAGTTGTTTGAGGATTTGCGGGCTCTGCGGAAGGGCATAGAACTGTCCGGGGTTCATTCGGCTGGGCACGACGAAGTCGCGAGCGCCTTCAGGCGTGGAGTTAACCAACACCGGCGTCTCTACCTCCAGAAATCCTTGCTCGTCGAGGTAACGACGTACTTCGAATGCCATCTTGTGACGGAGTTCGAGGTTCTTACGCACGCAGGTACGGCGCAGGTCCAGATAACGGTATTTCATACGCAGGTCGTCGCCTCCGTCGGTCTCGTCTTCAATAGTGAAAGGCGGCGTGACAGCCGGGTTGAGGACATTGAGTTCCTTCACTTCTATCTCAATCTCACCGGTAGGCAGGGCTGCGTTTTTGGAGTAACGCTCTACGACCACACCTTTGACCTGGAGCACAAATTCGCGTCCGAGTTTGTTGGCTGCGTCGCAGAGTGCAGCGTCTGTTTCCTGATTGAAACTCAATTGGGTAATGCCGTAACGGTCGCGCAGGTCGATGAAGGTCATACCGCCCATCTTACGAATGCGCTGTACCCATCCGGCAAGGGTGACGGACTTGCCTGCATCGGCAAGACGCAGTTCACCACATGTAACTGTTCTGTACATAGTTTACAAAAATTAATCTTCGCGTTTGTCGGTGCTTACGGCCTCGACTTCGCTGTCAATCTTGTGAATCAGTCCTGTGAGGACTTTGCCCGGTCCGTACTCGATGAACTGCGTGGCCCCGTCAGCAATCATGTTGCGCACGGTTTGCGTCCAGCGTACGGGCGAGGTGAGTTGTGCAATCAGGTTCTGACGAATCTGACCCAAATCGGTCTGCGGCAGCGCGTTGACGTTCTGGTAGATAGGGCACTTGGGCTGCGTGAATTTCGCCTCGAGGATCCCTTTCTCCAGTTCCTCTGCAGCGGGTTGCATGAGGGGGCTGTGGAAAGCGCCGCCCACCTTGAGTTGCATCATTCGCTTGACACCTTTCTCGGTCAACGCAGCCATTGCTTTCTCCACACCCGCCATAGAGCCGGAGATAATTATCTGTCCGGGGCAGTTGTAGTTAGCGGCCACAACGACCTCGTCGGTGATAGCGTTGCAGACGTCTTCTACGACCTGGTCTTCGGTGCGAAGAATAGCCGCCATAGTGGACTGCTGCAATTCGCAAGCCTTCTGCATCGCATTGGCACGAATGCTTACGAGCCGCAGACCATCCTCAAAACTGAGTGCTCCGGCCACAACAAGGGCGGAATACTCGCCGAGGGAGTGGCCTGCCACCATGTCCGGCATAGGCTCGCCGTTCTCCATAGCCACCAGACAACTGATGACCGAATGGAGGAAGACTGCAGGTTGCGTTACTTTTGTCTGTCTCAGGTCCTCATCCGTACCGCTGAACATCAGGTCCGTGATACGGAAACCGAGGATGTCGTTGGCTTTCTCAAAGAGGTCATGGGCAAGGGGACTTGCGTCGTACAAGTCCTTACCCATGCCTACAAATTGCGCTCCCTGACCCGGGAAAACATATGCTTTCATTA
>ONXE01000053.1 GCA_900321775.1 uncultured Bacteroidales bacterium | reverse complement strand
GTGGCGTAGTTGCCCTCCACTTCCTCCAGTCGAACCAGGATTTCCAATGCCTCGGTGTTAGAATTATCGTCCACCAATGCCAGCAACAGGTAACGTCTGGCCAAGGGGATGTTGCCTTCGTGGTACCAGTATCGACCAATCAAGCAGCAGATGTTCGACCTGCCTCCCCACTCGCGTTCAGCCGACACCAGAAACGGCTCGGCATCGTGCCAGCGGTCAGCACGGAACAAGGCGCGGATGGTGTCTTCGTACTGTCTGGGCGACATACTCATGCCGGCAGTCAGACGATCGTGTGCGCGTTCGTTCAGGTCCTGCATACGACGAGCTATCTTGCCCTCGGTCTCCACCTGTTTGGGCGTACGCTTGCGCACACCCGAGGAGTGCTGAGCCGACAATGTCGCGCAGCACAGCACTAACACGATAATATATATGCAACGCCACTTCATCAAGAAGTCTTCTTTTTGGTTCCTTTACGAACCATAACACCCCACGAGGCAGTCTTGTTCGTCAAATAGTTATAATAGCCTCGAAGCGAGAAAAACACAATCATGGGGTGATAGATGATAGGCTCGAACAATGCAGCCACCAGCAGTTTAAGGTAACTGGCGGATTTGTTGTACGAACCGCCGGCCATGTAATCGTAGAAAATCACGAAGGCCGAGAGTGTGAACGAGAACGCATAGATGGCTGCGAACAGAATCCAGAACGTTTTCCAGTTGATACTATAGGTGAACACCAGGAAGATCATCGTAATCAAACCCAACGCTTCGATGATAGGTGCGAGGAACTCGAATATCAGCGTATAGGGCATAGTAATGAGTCCCAGCCGTTTGTATCGGGGGTTAAAGATCATGTAGCGGTGTTTCCACATGTGCTGTATCAGTCCACGTCCCCAGCGGATGCGCTGACGCTTCAACACCTTCACGTTATCCGGACCTTCGGTCCAGCAGCAGGTATGCGGGATTTGTACTACGCGGTAGGGCCGTTTCTGCTCGAGGCAGTAACCCATCATTCGGGTGATCATATCCATGTCCTCGGCAAACGAGTCGCTGGCGTATCCACCCGCCGACAGCACCACTTCCGTGCTGAACAGACCGTAACCACCGGATACGTTGTTCATAGCGTTAATCTGGCTCCATCCCATCTTGCCGACAAGGAAACTGCGTTTGTATTCCAGGTCCTGAAACAGCGGGATAGGGTGGTTGGAGGGACTTATTTCGACGATGACGCCGTTTTCTGTGGTGGCACCGTTACTCATGGACATCGTACCACTGACGGCGATAATCGTTTCGTCCTGCAAAATGGGGAAGATACAGTGTTTGATGGCGTCGCGTGCCAAGATACAGTCCACATCGGTATTGACGAAGTACGGCGTCCTAACTACGTTCAAGCCACCGTTAATGGCGTCCGCTTTCGAACCGCCATTCACTTTGTCCACCACCGTTAACTGCTTGTATTTCTCGTTTGAAGAGCGAAACAAACGCTTGAAGGGCTTGCAGTGAATACGCTGCACGTACTCGTAAGGCGTTTCCTCCAGATCGAAGTTCTCAATCAGCAGTTCCAGGGTCTTATCTTTGGATCCGTCATTGACGATAACCACCTCGAAGTTGGGGTAATCCATCTGCAGCAGCGACTGTACATTATCAACGATGGTTTTCTCCTCGTTGTAGGCACCTGCCACCACGCTCACGCCCGGCGCGAAAGGACTTCCTTCCACGGCGTAGAGGATGTGGTCGTTCGTCCACTTCATGTACTTACTGCTGTGGATATACGACAGAATCAACAGCATCACGTATGACAAAATCAATGTCAACGAGTAGAAGTAAATCAGGTATCCGTATATGTACAGTATGTCTTCCCACATATCACACTACCATCTTTATTTTGCCGCTGTCCTTCTCTTCAGAGGACTCAATCTGTTCGAAGAACCTGCTGTCATCCAGGCCGACGTGAGCCAGTTCGTGGAACACGCGCCGTCCTTCTTCGCCGTAGTTGTACAAACACGATAGTGCCACGGCACGCGTGTTCTGTGACGACGACTGCAGGTAAGCCTGTTTGAAGAATTCGGTTTGCCGCCCGGTATTGATCTTGGCCACAGCCAACAGCGTCTCTCGTTTGGCCTGCGGGAATTGTGAGCCGTAGTTAGCTACCAACTCGTCCTCCGAGTCCGGGTCGCCGATGATGGCGAGTGCCTGAATAGCTGCGGAGCGGCACTTCGGGTCGTCTGCTGTCAGGTAAGCGCGCACGCCACGTTTCTCTTTTTCGCTGCCCCAGTAGGGGATTTCCGAGATAAAGAGGGCGCGTTTGTCACTGTTTTCGGATTGTCTGGCCAAGGTGAGGAACTGCGGCACGGGGTGTCCTTTGGCATGATGCCATCCCACCAGGCGGTGTAGCATCGTGGGATACCACATCTGGAAACTCTCGTTGGCATCCTGTGTAACGTAGTGGAACGGCTCGGTCTTGCTGCAGAATCCGTAATACGAGCGCGCCAGCTCGCGCGTGCGCCTACGCCTCGAGCCCGTGTACGCGGCGAGTGCGCCCTCGGATATGCGTATAGGCAGAGTCATCAGAATCTGCAACGTTTCCTCTACGTGGTGGCCTTTCACCATGTTGTACTCCAAGTACACCTGTACGCCTGTAATGTTACACAAGCGTTGCATATTGGGCATGAAAACGCGGCTGCTTTGCTCAAGACGTAACTTGACTATCAGTCGTGCAAACGTGGCGGGGTCAAACGTCTGCAGCGCCGACGTGTCCACTTTGCATACATATTCGATTTCTTCGTGAGGCCATTTCTCTTGGGCACTCAGCACCATTCGGAATGGTTCTTCAAAGCGCGCGCGACAAAGTTCGAACAACCTGTCCCGAGAATTGCGTGTCATCATGTTCTTTGTGAAAACCATACCCAAAATCAGCACCATAGCCATACTCAGGGTGATAATGATCAACGAAGTCTGCACCTGCCACGAGTATTGACGCAGATACGCATCGACCAGATAGCGGACGTACGTGAGTACCTCCCATCCGTAGAAATAGGCATTGGGGCCACCCAAACCCGAAGGCGGGGTGACATGAAGCCAAAAGATGAGTATCTTTATCAAACTCAACATACGATGTTTCGTAATTCAAATTGCAAAGGTACACTTTTTTTTCGAAACGGCCAAATTTTTCTTGTTTTTTTTGTTTAAAAAACAAAGAAATAAGCGTTTTTTCTTAAAAATGAGCACTTTTTCCGTTACAAAAGGCACCTTTCGTTGCACTTTCACACTTTCGATATGTCTTTTTCATAATCCTTTCGCACTTTCGAATAAGTGTTTCTTTTGTGCTTTCAGAAATTCTTAAGTTTTTCTTAAAACGGTCTATTCTGCAAATTTCGAAATATCAAAACCTGTTGCCCTGGCAGTGCAAACGTCGCCGACAATTTGCATAATGAAGTCTCGCGTGCGCGTATATAAATAATGTGTAGCCACTGAAACCTTTCGTAACGTTTCCTCTTTTTGCAAACGGTTGCAATCATTTGGGCTGGAGTTTTGCGAATATGCCTGTTTTGGTGTAAAAACCGCTGTTTTGGGGATAAAAGATGCTTTTCATTCGAGAAATGCACTATTTTTTGTCTCTAAATCGTCCAAAATTCACTTTTTTGGCTAAAAATCCCGAAAAATTTGTGCAACCGTTTGCATAATTCAAAAAAAAGCAGTAACTTTGCCCTCGATTTCTGTTGCGGGTATTATGAATTCCCGAAGCAGAGGTACAAAAAACGAACATAAGGTATTATTGATATATAGTGTGAGTTGTTATGGATACTTTTCTTGAACTGCCTTTTTGGCTCTCAGTGACCTTGGGCATTGTATATGGTGCGATTTGGTTGGTTTTCTTCCTTGTGATGTATGCCGCGCACCGACGCCTTCAGAAGTATCGCAAGCGCCGGGCCTCGGGATTCCGCAAAGAGGAGAATGACGAAGGAGTGATCTATCGTCATTCTGCGAGCGGAGGAAGAGGAGGCACGTATGAGGAAGTGTCTGTGTACGACGAAGATGATGATTGATTTTTGATTTGATTATTGGACAAGCCGCGCGTGTGAACGTGCGGTTTGTATTTTTGTGTAGTGCGAGTCCGGGAATAGTATTACAATAGTATTATAGTAATATTACACTTATTGCCTTCTTTGCCCCCGGATTTTGCTAAAAATGCATTTTTTTTACGTTTTTATCCAAAAAGTCTTGCACAATTCAAAAAAAAGCAGTAACTTTGCACCGCTTTTCGTATAGAAAGGCGAGACATATGAGTTATAGGTGCGCGCCGCGCGAGTGTTACTTAAGTAATCCGCGTTGCACGCCTAACAGGGAATCGGGTGAGAATCCCGAACAGTCCCGCTGCTGTATGTCCGTAAGAAGAGGTCAGATGCCATTGACGCCACATCAGATGCGTTGAGAAGGTGACCTATTCAGAGCGTGAGGTAGCAAACCTTGCGGCTCGACGGACGAGTCAGAAGACCTGCCTGTAGCTCCGTTCAATCTTCGGTGATGCCAGTGTAAGCGGACAAAGCCGTACAGAAAAACTCTCGAGGAATGGAGTTTGAACGACAGGGTTAAGTCGAATTATTGTTTTCTGCCCCCAAGACTTGCTCTGCGCTCGCTCCATTCCTGCGAGCCGTTGCAAAAGGACAGTTAACAAACATAAAATAAGTATTAGAAAATGAAGAATTTGAAAGTTTTGGCCATCGCGTTGTTGAGCGTTGGCATCTTGGTATCTTGTGAGAAGAAACAAGAAGAAGTGGTAAAAGTGGCAACCTTTGAGGAAGTATCTCTGGGTGCTGATACTATTAATTCGTACACTGATGCAGGTGTGTACAATTGGATTAGCGGCGATTTTGGTTTTACCACCGGTATGACCACATCTGACTACGGCAAATACTACTACAACTACGTAGTGAGCGGCCAGCAGTCGAATGTGTACAAGGACTTCTCTGACCAGTATCACTCTGCTCCCGGCGGTGCCGTTGCAGGTAGAAACTTCGTAGTGGCTTATCAGGAAGATCCCAGCTATCTGTCAAAGGGTTCCAGCCTGAACATTACGTATTCGGGCTTTGCCACTTATCTGCCCGGTACTTATATTACCAACACGGCTTATGCAGCTACTGTTATCAAAGAGGGTAACGGTTTTGCCCGTGCATTCAAGGACGGTGACTATTTTAAACTGACGTTGACCGGCTATTTGGCAGGCGTAAAGTGCGGCAGTGTAGAATTCTACCTGGCTGACTTCCGTAACGGCAAGAGCCTTATTGTTAAAGAATGGTCCTATTTGGAGTTGACCGGTCTTGGCATCGTGGATGAGATTCGCTGCAAACTGGAGTCCACTGATGTCACCAACAACAGCATGAACACTCCGGCTTACTTCTGCCTGGATAACTTCGGAGCGAAGAAGTAACCTTGGTGGTTCATGGTTAAGGGTTCATGGTTAATGGTTAAATAGTAAATTTTAGCGATATGAGCGAAATGATTCGTCCGTCTGCAGAGAAGTTGAAGGCCCTGCAGTTGGCAATGGAAAAGATAGACAAAGCCCACGGCAAAGGAACAGTGATGAAATTGGGAGACGACAAGATAGAGAACGTCTCCGTTATCAAGACCGGCTCATTGGGGTTGGATTTGGCTTTGGGTGTGGGCGGTTATCCGCGCGGACGCATCATCGAGATTTACGGTCCGGAGTCGTCGGGTAAGACGACGCTGGCCATTCACGCCATTGCGCAGGCGCAGAAACAAGGCGGCATAGCAGCCATCATTGATGCTGAGCATGCTTTTGACCGTTTCTATGCCGAGAAACTGGGCGTGGATGTAGATAATCTGCTCATCTCGCAGCCCGACAGCGGTGAACAGGCGCTGGAGATAGCCGACCAACTGATTTCCTCGGCAGCCATTGACATCATCGTCATCGACTCGGTAGCGGCGTTGACGCCGAAGGCTGAGATAGAAGGTGATATGGGCGACAACAAAGTGGGCCTGCAGGCTCGCCTGATGTCGCAGGCGCTGCGCAAACTGACGGCTACCATCAACAAGACCAACACTTGCTGCATCTTTATCAACCAGTTGCGCGAGAAGATAGGTGTGATGTTCGGTAATCCCGAGACGACTACGGGCGGTAATGCGCTGAAGTTCTATGCTTCTGTTCGTCTGGACATCCGTAAAGTGTCTTCACTGAAAGACGGAGAGAACGTTATCGGCAACAGCGCTCGTGTGAAAGTGGTATTATGTTCGGCGAGGGCATTTCCCGCACCGGCGAGTTGGTGGATCTGGGTGTGGCCAACGGCATAATCACCAAGTCCGGTTCGTGGTTCTCCTACGGCGACACCAAGTTGGCTCAGGGCCGCGACGCTGTGAAGACCTTGCTCCGCGATAATGTGGAACTGGCTGACGAGATTGAACAAAAGATTTTGGATAAAGTGCACGAGAACAAATGAAACGAGTTGTTCTGACACTCAACCCCGCTCAGGCGGCAGACACAACCCAAATTGAGAAGGCAGTGGCACGTGAAATGTCCCTGCCTTCGCAATTTCTGCCCGCCTGGCATATTGTGAAGCGGTCTGTGGATGCGCGTCAGCGTCAGCCCAAGATCCTGCTCACGATAGATGTGTGTACGAGTGCAGAAGAGGCATTGCTTCCACCGTATGAGCAGCCCGTTTATCAGGACGTGTCTGCGCCTGGTACGCCCGAGGTGCAGATTATAGGCATGGGTCCGGCGGGACTGTTCGCTGCGCTGACGCTATTGGAGCACGGCATCCGTCCTGTTATCTACGAGCGCGGCAAGGATGTGAGTGAGCGCAAGAAAGATATTGCCCGACTCAACCGTAACGAGGGCCTTGATAGCGAGAGCAACTACTGTTTCGGAGAAGGCGGGGCCGGTACGTTCTCTGACGGCAAACTGTTCTCCCGCTCCACCAAACGCGGCAACATGCAGCGCGTGATGGAGTTATTCCATTTCTTTGGCGCGGACGACACGGTGTTGTACGAAGCCCACGCGCATATAGGCAGCGACAAACTGCCGTCTATCATACGCCGCATGCGTGAGACGATAGTTGTTCATGGCGGCATTATTCATTTCGGCACCTGTGTCAGTTCGCTTGATTTGACGCGTCCCACGATTCTTGCTATCGGCCATTCGGCACATGATACGTATCGTATGCTGCTTCGCGAGGGCATCCGTCTGGAGCCCAAAGGTATGGCTATGGGTGTGCGCGTGGAGCATCCACAGACGCTGATAGACCGCCTGATGTATCACGACTCGCCATTGCGCGCGCAAGGCTTGTTGCCTGCCGCTTCATACAGCCTGGTTACGCAGGTTCAGAACAGGTTCGGGAAGCGTGGAGTTTATAGTTTCTGTATGTGTCCGGGCGGGCATATCGTGCCGGCGGCTACGGATGCGGAGAGTATTATTGTGAACGGCATGTCTGCCTCGCATCGCAACTCGCCTTTCGCCAATTCGGGAATTGTGGTGGAACTGCATCCCGAGGACTTGGGACCGAACACTTCCGCTGCGGAGTGGCTTGCTTTTCAGGAGAGTCTGGAGCATCAGGCGTGGGAGCATGGTGCCAAAGCAGCAGGTCAGCCCGCATCGGCTATTGCTCCGGCTCAGCGGTTGGACGATTTTGTGGCGGGACGAGCATCCAGAGACCTGCCCAAGACATCCTATTTGCCGGGCTGTCGCGCCTCGCGTCTGGACCAGTGGTTGCCCGAGATAATAGGACGGAGCCTGCAGCAAGGTTTTGCCGACTTCGGGAAGAAATACCCGGGTTACCTGACGCACGATGCAGTTATTCTGGGAGTTGAGAGCCGCAGTTCGTCGGCTATACGTATTCCGCGCGACCCGGCAACACTGACTCATCCCGACCATCCGAACCTCTATCCTGCAGGCGAAGGAGCGGGCTATGCCGGAGGCATCACGTCGTCGGCTCTTGACGGCATCCGCGCTGCGGAACAGCTTGCCCGGTCTATCTTTGATTGTCAAATTTAAATTACCATATATGTTATGAAAACACCCTTGTTCCTCATCACCCTTTCTTCCTCTCTGCATGGTCCGCAGGAGGAGTCTATTCGTATGAACCACAGCGAGTTGCTCGCTGCCTTGAGTGAAGTTTTCGACGTGCATATCGTCACTATGGACAAGCTCCACGAACTGCGCCTCTGTCCGTCGGATCTGGCCCTTGTGTTCATCGCTTCGGGCGGCACAGAGGGTCTGTTTGTTCATCATTACAACGAGCTGCCCAAGCCGCTTACGCTGCTCACAGACGGCAAGGCCAATTCGCTGGCAGCGTCGCTGGAGATAAGCAGTTGGATTCGTCAGCAGAACGGCACCTGCCGCATCCTGCACGATGATCCCGAGCAGATTGTGGAAGCCGTTCGTGCTCTTCAGTTGCGCACTCTGATGCAGGGTCAGCGTATCGGTGTGCTGGGAGCGCCCAGTGACTGGCTGGTGTCGAGCAACGTCAATCATGGTGCTGCGCTGGAGCGTTGGGGTACTGCTTTTGTGGATATACCTATTGCTCGTGTTGAGGAGTATTTTGCGGAGGAGAAAGATGCTGATGCTGAGGCAGAGGCTGAGAAGTTCATCGCCGGAGCAGTGAGCATGATAGAGCCCAACAAAGCCGAGGTTATCAAAGCTGTTCGCCTGTATCACGCTATTCGTCGCATCATCGATGAGGAGCACTTCAACGCAGTCACTCTGCGGTGCTTCGACCTGATCAGCGCCTGCCATACTACGGGCTGCCTGGCTCTGGCCTTGCTCAACGACGAAGGTTTCGTGGCCGGATGTGAGGGCGACCTGCCGTCCGTGTTCACGATGCTGCTGAGCAAACGTCTAACCGACAGTGATGCTTTCATGGCTAACCCCTCGCGAATCCGCGACAAAGAGGTGCTGTTTGCCCATTGCACCATTGGTCTCAAGCAGACGCGTCAGTACATCATCCGCGACCATTTCGAGAGTGCGTCGGGTGTAGCTATTCAGGGCTTCATGCGTGAGCACAGACCCGTGACGGTGGTTAAGGTGGGTGGCAAGAATCTGGACCGTATAGCCTTTACGTCGGCTATTCTGACCGAGAATCAGAACGACCCCAAGAAATGCCGCACGCAGATACTGTTACGCACGAAGAACGATGCGTTGTCCACCTATCTGCTGCATAACTCCATCGGCAATCATCATATTATCCTTCAGGAAAATCAGGAGCCGTTCTTCGAGCGTTTGTGTGACGCCATGAACCTCCACAACGAGATTCAGCTCTGACACTTCTTGTAATGGCATAGCATCAGCGATCCGTCCTCACGGCGCAGGTGCATGCCATTGCCTTCGCAATACCGCCAGACTTTGCAGCCCTTGCAAGGTTCCATTTGGTGCATCCATGTGCGGTCGCGGTACTGTCGGAATCCGTTTTCCCAAACATCCCAGAATCGGTCTTTGTAGATGTTGCCCTGGTAATACTTGCCTCGGATGCTGGTACAGGCGGAGATGCTGCCGTCGATGAGGATGGAGGCAACGCTCAGGCCGGCGGCACACTGGTAGAGGTGGTCGCGTACCTGCGCCTCGTATTCGCCGAGAAAACCTTCGCAAGAGTAGCTGACGTGGCGTCCTGCATTGCGTTCGTCGCGGATGAAGTCGAGCACCTGGCGAAACTCCTCGTCGGAGAGCAGGAGTTCGGGGTTCTTTGCGGCTCGTCCCATGGGATCGATGCCGAACACTCGCCAGTGTTGTACTCCCCACGACCATAGCATCTGACGAATCTTGGGCAGTTTGGTGCGGTTATGTTGGTTCACGCACGTCACTACGTCCCATACGAAAGGCCGCGCCAAGGCTTCGGTTCTATTGTTCTGCAGTTTGTCGGTTTCCGCCGCAGCAAGGCATATGGCCCGCTTTGCGCCTTCGAAGGCAAAACGGCTGCCGCGCATCCAGTTGTGGTCCTGCTCGTTGCCGTCGCAAGAGACGGTCATGGATGCCAGGCCCGCTTGGCGCAATGCGCGGAAACGCTCTTCTGTCAGGGCTACGCCGTTGGTGACCATCCCCCAGGGGAATCCGCGGCGGCAGAGTTCGGCTCCCACAATCTCCAGGTCCTTGCGCATCGTAGGCTCGCCGCCGGAGATGATAATCATCACCTTGTGAGGGTCCACATGAGGCAGCACCTCCTCATCTATCACTTTCAGGAAATCCTCTTTGGGCATGTCGGGCGTCACCACGGATGACGTGCAGTCCGAGCCGCAATGCAGACAGGCCACATTGCAACGCAGGGTGGATTCCCAGAACAACTGCTGCAGTGGATGCAGCACTTTCAGGTTGTTACGGCGAATGCGCTCCAACTCCAATGCAAGACGTATCTTGAGTTTCATAGTTCTGTATTTTGGCTGCAAAGGTACTGCTTTTTTTTGAATTGACCAAAGAAAAAGTGAAAAAAGTGTCATTCAGCCTGCTAAACAGGTATTTTTGCGCCCATGATTTCCGCAAAAAGATATATACGTTTTAGCGACTCCCTCGGGGGAAATGGAAAATGGAAAATTATTTTCATCGCTGGCGCGTAGAAGTGGAGGAAGGGAAGGAACCGGATTATCTATCCGGCGACAGTCAATGAAGATAGCCGGATTATCCGGCGGAAAAGAAAAAATTTCGCTGTTTCGCTTCTACATGAGCAGAGCGAAGCGAAGAAACAAGACGTGAGATGTAAAATGTAAAACGTGCGAGTGCGAGATGCGAGAAGTTGTATTTTGCTGAAAGACAGCGCATTGTGAGAATTCGCATCTCGCACTCGCACGTTTTGATTATTATATGTGCATCAAGGGCAGATTATTTGACGAAACGTATCATTTGTGCGGCCCTATGATAACCCGTTGTCAAAATTCGGGGAAGGTGAGATTGATAATCAATGGTTTAGGGGCGCCATTTTGACAATCGTCCCAAGACCGTTCGAAGATGTATGCAAGGCGGTCTCATAAATATACGGAGATTTTCGCAAGTTTGTAACGTTTTTCAAGAGTGTTGAGAGGCGAGATTTGGCCCTAATAGTCGAACTAGTTAACCTATTCGATTTAGTAGGGATAGTGACGCGGGCAGACTCGGCATCAGATGCCGGGGAAAAGAAGAAAAAAGCGGAGAGCCAAAATGGCATTCGGAGAATTGACAATGTGTCAGGCGGAGAAAGACGAAAGAAAAGCGGCGGAGCTGTGAGGGCTTCGCCGCTTGGTATATCAGGGAAGGGTTGTATTCAACGAATCATTTGTGCTGTCCCGATGATACTTGAAATTATCCAAAGAAGACACACCAAAGGTAACTTCCGAAGACGTAGATCAGAAAGAGGTCGGCAAGTATTTCAAATATGATGATTATTAGTTTTTCCATAGCACTTGTGTTTTAACCGTTAATAATTTGACAAATGAGTCCACTAAAGATGAGGAGCAGAGGAGTAGAAGCTTTACGTAATTACGTCATATATCCCTTTTCAAAGATTTGCGGGTAATAGAATTTCTTCACTCTATTGCCACGGAATCGGCAGGTTATGAATACATCATCTATAGAAATGACCGTTCCTTCTCCGAATGATTTGTGTGTGACCGTGTCGCCAACGTGTTTGTCAGTGAAAAGCTTGGGGGCTTCTTCTCTGGGCTCAGGCTCGGGTTCTTTTTCTTTCCGCTTTGCAACGGTCTTTTCTGATTTGGGTTTTGCGGGCACGTGAAGAACAGTGTCATAAAGGCCTATTCCGGTAAGCTCTTTCGCCTGTAAACCCGTGTATGTAAGGCTGCTATCTTCGTAGCACTTAAACTTATAGACAGCGTCATTCATCAGCGCTGCATTGAAGACATTCAGGCTGACAAGTAACTCAAAATCCGCGAGAGTAAGACCTGTTACTTTACGGAACAGGTCCGGCTCCAATTGTGTGATGACATCCTTCAAGCAATACTCACGGTAGTCGGTAAGATACATGAAGACCGGAATTCGTGTGGCGAACTTAATGAGTTTCTCTTGTATCTTCTTGCGCAAAGATTTGGTCTGTTTTTCTTCTTCTGTAAGTTCGCGTTTCTGCTTGGGAGTGAGCACATCGTTTTCTTTCTTGGTTTTCTTAATCTGTTCCGACTTATTGATAATCGTCTCAATATCCTGCCGTAATGCGCGGAATCCCTCAATGCTTTGCAATGCTCGCATCGCTTCGGGATTGTTCATCAGTTTGAGCAGTGTAAAGTTGTCCACGTTAACAAGAAGAGCACTCTCCCAACGACGAGCAAGCAACGTAGCTGTAGTGCCACTCATGGCCATATCCAGAATACCTCGAGCATCTATTTCACGCATAGCGCTTCCGTCATATGCAAGGATAGGAAGGAAATGAATAAAATCTTCTACTTTCTTTTCGGGGTTTCCCTCGTTTAGATTGAGTCGACAACTATAGTCTGCTACTTGCTTCAATGCTCTATCCGGCGCGAAGTCAAAGACGTAACAGGTAGGTTTGAGGATAATCTCTTGCCCATACTCATCTTGCATTGTCCATGGCGACTGAACGCGGAAAGCAGCTTGGAAATAGGTCTCGGGTGAAGAGGAATTGCGCAACATAAAGATGGCTGACCAAGGTCGAACCGTCACACCGGTTGTCAGTTTTCCGCACGAAAGTGTGATGGTTTTTTGTTCTTGCGGATTGTCCATGGCTCCATAGACGGGTTCCAAAGCTTCTGCGCCCATTCCGGCCTCATTGCCAGCTGCAAGAATGATTCTGTAGTCGCGATAATAGGTGTTGGCTCGATTTTGAAGAAGTTTCTTCATAGCTCGGCATGCAGCAACAGAAGGCAAGAACCAAAACGTATGCTGCAAATAACTCTTCAGCCGCATATCGCTATAGGGAATAGGCGGACGCTCTGTTTGCAATTTGAGGTCAGATACAACCTGCTCTGAGAAACTACCTCGTATCCATTCCAGCCAGTGTTGAACGTATTCCTCATGCACAAATCGGTCATCTTCCGCACGGAAGAATTCGTTGAGGTCGAATTCGTTAAACTCGCCCTGAAGGGCTATTTCGCGAATGCTGTCCGGCAATTGATAGGTCATCATGACCATCCGAGGCAAAGCTGCATAGGGATTTCTACCTTTGGTGTCATCCCAATCCTGCTTGGCTTGTTGTTCGTCGGAATAGGTCCAGTTGAAGATTTGTTCTTCAATGAATTCACCGGAAGCTATAGCACGGAACGGCGTGCCACTGAGATAGAGGTAAGCACGCGTATTGAGCGGCATCAACTGCTCGTCGTAATCTTCGATAGCATCCCGCTCCTGTTTGTCGGAATCCTCCAGAAGAATATCTTGCCGTTCATTGATTTCGTCAAGAGCCAAGTCTTTCTTGTCATAGAAATCTTTGGCACGCTTTTGCCATGCTCCGAAATGATACTCATCCAATATGATACAATCCCAATCCACATCTTGCAGCCATTCGTTGGTGGCTTTTATGCCACCGCTTTCGTTGCGCCCGAGCACATCCTGAAAAGAGGCGAAGCAGACGAATGGTTTGCGTTCATTGACTGCATTGAACTCGCGGTCTTCCTGTTTCTTGCAGAACTGCCAATCTTTGAAATCGACATGCGTCAGCAGATCTTCTTCCCAAGCGGAGCGAACTGCGGGTTTGAAGGTAAGAACCAATATCCGACGCCAGTGCATTCGAAGTGCCAGCTGGTAGGTAGTGAACGTCTTTCCGAAGCGCATTTTCGCATTCCAAAGGAAGTGCGGTGTGAGGTTGTTGTTGTGCGGGTCACTATAGAATCGGAAGAAATACTCTGCGGTTTTACTAACGGCTTCTTGCTGTTCTCGACGCATTGGGAAGTTGCGGTCACGCTGAATGATAGTGGCTTTACGCAGAGCCACGGCACGGATGGCGCGCTCAACGGTTTTCGTGTCACATTGATACCATTCGCCATTGACGCAGCGGATATTGCTATCACGCAAGACGCGATGGACGGCGTGGTCATCGAACGTAGTGCCGTCGTTGCGCATGGCGGGACGAACCAGTTCCACTTTCCATGACTGATTAGGCACGACAGTCGGATAATGTTCGCGCATTCGTTCTTCTACCGTCCGAGCAGTGTACCCCACTTTGAGCGTACCGGGATAACGCGTATCGCTGTAGGCGTAAATGACCGGTGTGGATTCTATTTTGGTTTGGAGTAAATCTTGTGCTATCATAGTATTATTCCATTGGACGTATCATGCTTTCGATAAAGGCTATTTCGTCGTCAGTAAGTTTGTATTTCTTATAGAGTTTTTCGTCTGTCCATGGTTCGGAAAAGTCCTGAAGGGGAACGAACTGATAAACGCCGCGAGCAGCATTTTGCGTATTCTTCTTAAACAAAACAAAGAAACGAAAGAAGCGAGTTTTAATATATGATATTACATTCTCTGCTGTCTTTTTGTCGGAATATGGACCAAACACAAGATATGTCTCAGTACAACATGTATTTTTATCCCCGAAGAATGGTTTACCTAAAACCAAATAAGGGAACTCCCCTCTTTCTCCATATGCTTTCGCAATGTAAACTTTATATTTGTCCACCCATGATGTGTTTTGTGATATTTGGTTTCTTAGCACAAAACCATCATGTGGATATGCATATATTTTAACACTATTGTTGCGCTGGATATCAGATATTTCTTCGAAATCGCCAAATGGCTTTCTTGCACTGACGTCTGAGATGAAACTCTCAAAGCCCTGCTCCTTCACTTTGCGCCATATTCCTATTGCCTCATTAAAGCGCACAAAAGAATCATTCCCATCCTCTAAGAGCGGTCTTTTTAATGTCGTTATGTTTTTCCCGCGTTTGGATGTAATTATACAATCATCTTGATAATCTTTATCCCATAAGAAATAGCACACACCACCTGATAAGTCCACGCCGGGGAAACATTCAGTGGAGTCAAAGTAATCGACCAAGTGCTTAAAATGCCTATCGCTCAACATTGTGTTACGGAACTCGTCTAAGCCTTTGCCACCAGCATACCACCGAGCCGGAATAATCATGGACAGGTATTTCGGCTTTAGCTTCATGGCTTGCTCTACAAATTTGTGGTATAATGGCATGGCACTTGAACCGGTTCCACCACCGTCATTCATTTGATACGGAGGGTTGCCGATAATAACATCGAAAGTCATATTATTGAAGAAGTTTTCTGGATTGTTTGTGTGAATAAAGTTATATGCATATGTTTCTGCTGCGTCGCCGCGGTCATAGACCTCTTTGGATGCGCCGCAATACTTACAGTGGCCGTTTTGCCAGATGTGCTGCATAGACTTGTATAAGATATTGCCTTCGTGACTACTGAAACGTGCGATACTATGGTCACTATCGGCATACTTGCTGCAATAGACCGAACGCCGCGCGAGAAGCGAAGTCAGTTCCGTAAGCGCAATACCGAAGACCTGATGGTGAAGGATATGCAGGATACGCTCTTTCCTGTCGGGAATAACGGATGAGAGCCCGATGTCCAACCGTTTGACTATCTCGCGCAAGAACACACCGCTCTTGGTGAACGGATCAAGAAAGCGCGCCTCAGGATTGCTGAATAACGATTCTGGAAGCAAGTCCAGCATTTCGTTTACTAATTGCGGAGGCGTGAATACCTCATCGTTGCTGAGATTGGCAATGCAATTGAGTACATCAGGATTGTAATCATTCTTCTCCATAAGCTTTGGCATTTAGATTAAGGAATTGTTGCGGGGCAAATGTTTGGCAAGGCAAATCTGAAAAGAGATCGTTGGCACTACTATCGCCCACAAGATAAGAGAACTCATAATCTCTGCGATTCATCATTCCACTTGGCAGCATACTCCATTCACTGACAATGATCCAGTCTTCAGGTTTATCAATACAACGGTAGGTCAGTGCATCGCCAAGGATGATGTTCTTCAGCAAGATATATTCTGCGGAATCGAGGCAAGACTGCTGATACGATTTGGGGAAGAGCATGGTGTATTGTTCCGTGAAGATGCCAAGCAAGCGTTTGCGACACTCACTAGCATTATCTGGAAGAATCTCTATGCCATAGATACTACTGATAGCAAGAATGGCATCTTTCTCGTATTGCAGTTGGGAATGGTGCTTTTGGTAGTTGTTGTGGGCAACGGCGAGTTTCCGGCGGAGAATCTCCACAAGGAAATTTCCATCACCGCAGGCCGGTTCCAAGAAACGCGAATCAAGACGCTCGGTTTCGTTTTTCACGAGGTCGAGCATCGCATTTACTTCACGCGGTGCAGTAAACACTTCTCCATGTTTCTGCACGCGCTCACGCGACTTGACCTGAGGAGGTGTCGCTTTCGTTTTGTCGCATTCTGACATAAGTAGCGTTTTGCTTTATGTTCGCTACTTATCGAGTGACGGGTTAGCAAATACCGGAAATCAAAGCGAGGGCTTCGCTTATGATTTCTGAAGGTATTTGGCCGTACCCATCTTACATAAGTTCAACCCCCGCCGAAACGGGCGTTTCGAACTTATTCGCTGTAAGATGTTCTTTAAAATGGCCAAATTTCTCAGAAATCTCGAATAAATAGCAAACGCTAATTAGTATATGTCCTTCTGTTTAACGTCGGTAAGCGACGAAATCTTGTGCGGCGGGTGCCGCGAGGTTACTCATTGAGCGCGGGCAGGGATGATAGATGCTGCGTGAAGCTGCTCTATAGGGAACATCAAATCCCAGCTCTTGCCCCAGACGATGTTGCCGTGTTCCAGCTTGAACGTGCGGAACTTGCACGGGTCAAGGTACTTGTTGTACTGTGGATGCGGATGCTGACGGATGAACTCACCGATGTTCACAACTTGAGTGGTCTTGTCGCTAAACGACAACTCTACCGACAAGTTGCCGGCATCCGTCGCATTGGTTATGTATAAACGTTCAGCCATTACAGTTTAACTTTTATGTTCGTACTCT
>ONXE01000199.1 GCA_900321775.1 uncultured Bacteroidales bacterium | reverse complement strand
GCAGCGCAGCACGCGTCCCTGCGGGCCATAGAACCCGTTGGCGGCAATAGTGCACCCGCGGTACATGTCCGTCGAGGCCACGCGGTCCATCAACTCTTCGTTAGCCGGCACGATATACGGCACAGCGGCTTTCTTCGGATAGCCGATAAACTCCGTCAGCGCCTTCTCGAAGCCCAAGTCGCTCAAGCGATCCCGACCCTCGTAGAAGGCCAACACGCCGTCAAAACCGATACTCTTCTGCGAAGCCAAAAACGCGCCCAGAGGGATGTCCTCCTGCATTGCACCACAGGTGCCCACACGCACAATCTCCAGCGTCCGGTGCTCGGCTTTCTCGGTACGAGTCGCAAAATCGATGTTCGCCAGCGCGTCCAACTCATTCATCACAATGTCGATGTTGTCTGTGCCGATGCCGGTACTCAGGCAGGTCACACGCTTGCCGCCGAACTTGCCGGTGATGGTATGAAACTCGCGACTCTGGATGTCACATTCTATCGAACCTTCGTCAAAAAACGAGGCGACGATATTTACTCTGTCCTGGTCACCCACCAGGATAACTTTGTCTGCCAAATGTTCGGGACGGATATGCAGATGAAAAGCACTGCCGTCTCCATTGATAATCAATTGGCTGGCCGGGAATGTCCTCATGATAGTTATTCTTTTGTTTTATGTTCTTGTTTTTTGCCCTGAAATCACGTAAACCATATTATACTACGTATAATATGTACGGCGCGCGGTTCAAGGCACTTTTATCGGGACCTGGTGAAGGGAGGTAGCCACCCTCTCCTTTACCCTTAAACAGTAAACGGTAAACAGTAAACGGTAACCTGTAACCTGTAACCTTTAACCCTTAACCCTTAACCCTTAACCCTTAACCCTTAACCATTACTCACGCTTCTCCTCCGGCAAACGACATGGGGATGTTGTTCTGCGGAGCGTTGTTGCGCAGGTTGATCGTGCCGAACACAGCCTCGTATTTGCCCACGTTCTCCTGCAGGGCGCCCAGCAAACGCTTGGCATGCTCCGGTGCCAGAACAACACGGCTGACCACGTTCGCACTCTTCTGCCCCGGCATAACCGACGCAAAATCCAGGATAAACTCGCTCTGAGAGTGACCGATAATGGCCAAATTGGCATATTTACCTTGCGCTACATCAGGCGTAACGCTAATCTGAAGTTGATTGTTTTTCTGTTCCATAGTTGTATGTTTTTATTCTTATTTTAGCCTTTGTTCCTTGTTCCTTGGTTCAACCCTTAACCCGGAGCGTCCTCCCGACGGAACGGGAGGAGCGGCCTCCGCCTAGAAGGGTCCTACCCGTAAACGGTAAACGGTAACCAGTAACCCTTAACCCTTAATAATTACCATTTCAGCTCCTGCTTCTTGCGGAAAGAATGACGAATAAGCATGCACAGATTGAACACCGGCAGGAAGATGTCGTACAGCAGCACACCCGGACCGAAACCGTGCACGCCGAAGATATGCGCTGCGCGAGTGGTGAGGCCTATCAGGCAACATAGTCGTGCCACGAACAGCCCGGCCGCCGCTATCCAAACGATGGGATTGGTCACGATGCCCAAAATACCTAACACCAGTACCGCAATCATCACGCCGTACCACAGCCCGCGAACCGTCGGCTCCAGCGCCAACCGCAGTTTGGTCGAGGTCTTGTATGCCGGCGAAACGCTCAAATGACGGTATTTCTGTATCCGCCATTCCGCGTATGTACGCTTCGGAACGGACCACGTATAACTGTTCGGCGTCAGCACTACTTCGGTGTTACGCTTTGTCGCTATTTTGTTCACAAACAGGTCGTCGTCGCCCGCGCGCTGCCCCAGTTGTCCCGCAAAACCGTGGTTCTGGAAGAAAGTGGACTTGCGGTATGCCAGATTCCGGCCTACGCCCATGTACGGATGTCCCGACATAGCGAACCCCAGGTATGTCATGGCCGATGTGACCGTGTCATATTGTATCAAGCGGTTAATGGCTTGGGGCTCCTCAAAATAGCCGCCGTAACCCAGCACCACTTCCGTCTCCTCCGAACAGAATCCTTTCATCATCTCCTCAATCCAGTAAGGACTCTCGGGCCGGCAGTCGGCGTCTGTCAGCAGCAGATAGTCGTATTTGGCGGCCTTGGCAGCCAGCGTCAGCGCCAGTTTCTTTGACGAGCGCACCCACGCATCGTTGGGTACAAACGTCAGTCTAAGGTTGCGGAACAGTTGTGTGTAATGCTCCAGCACCGTTTGCGTCTGGTCTTCACTGCCGTCATTCACCACTATCACCTCAAACTCAGGGTATTTCTGGCAGCAAAGCGCCTGCAGATAATGGTGCAGATTGTCCGCCTCGTTGCGCGCACAAACCACCACCGAAACGCCCGGCTTCACCTCTGGCTTGGAAATCACGCTCTCTTCTTGAACTCCTGAGTCTGACGCTTCCTCGCCGCCGGAAGCTCTCCGCTCTTTCCAACGGAAACGATGCTTCGTCTGATGACGCACGCGTCGCTGCACGCCCGCCATGTAACGCACGTAGTAGTAGAGGTAAAACACGCTCATTGCACCCAAGGCAATAAGCAACGAAAAACTCAATGTGTCTGTCAGTTCCCAACTCATTTGATGTCGCTCTTCAGGTCAGATTCCACTTTGACCGTCTTGTCGCTCTTGAAGTTGGGGCGGCAGAATGTGGTGTAGATGGCTTTCGGCATCTCAGACGATTCCAACGCGGCTTTGTTGATGTACTTGTTGAGCGGCTGAATCTTCTGGTCCAGAATCATCTGCGCAGCCATCTTGCCTACCACCAACGCGCCATTCTCACGCAAGTGTGTATTGTCTATCTTGCCGTCAGGGAATTTCTTGCACTCACCCGGAGCCACGTTCATGAAATACTGTTTCGAAGCCTC
>ONXE01000192.1 GCA_900321775.1 uncultured Bacteroidales bacterium | reverse complement strand
CGGTGTTATCAAGAAGCAACTGGAGATGATTTTGCAGGCCAACGACATCGAGGTCACTACCGTCAAGGCGCGCGTCAAGAAACGTGACAGCCTCGAGGGAAAACTCCATCTCAAGGGCAGCAAATACCTCGATGCGACGGACATCACCGACTTGGTGGGAGCACGCATCATCACCTACTACACCGATGATGTGGACCGTATCGCAGCTTTGGCCGAGCGCTATTTCGAAATCGACTGGGAGAACTCCGTGGACAAACGTAAAATGCACGACACCGACAGTTTCGGCTACAACTCGCTCCATTACATCTGCCGCATGCCCAAGAGCCTCTTCTCCGACCCGCAATATCCCCAACTCAACGAACTGCGCTTCGAACTGCAACTCCGAACTACGCTCCAACACGCATGGGCATCCATGAACCACGACATCGACTACAAGTCCGGTGTGCCCATCCCCAAGGAGTATGTGCGTCAAATCAATCGTCTGGCCGGAATGCTCGAACTCGCTGATGACGCTTTCAGCCGCATCCGCGTAGAAATCAACGACTACCGACGACGCATACAGCAACTCGTACAAAACGGACAACCCGACGAGATCAAACTCGACGCAGGCACCTTCTCCTGCTACCTTCAGGCCAAGCCTTTCGAACGCCTCAACCAACGCATCGCTGCGCTCAATCAGGCTGAGATTCAGGACGTTCCGCTGGACGAATACCTGCAGGTGCTCATCTCGCTCGGCTGTGAAACGCTGGGCGATGTGGCCCGCTTGCGCCAACGCTACGAAGAGGATGCCTATACCCTCGCCAGGTTCCAACTCAGCAACACCGACATCGACATCATCTCCTCCGCCATCGGAATCCAGAACATCTGCATCGTCTGCATCCTCGCACAAGGAGGTGGCAAAAACGGCCTCACAAGCCTCTTCAACGAAATCAACGGAGACAATCCACAAAACAGCATGCTCGCAGAGATGACCTACAACCAGGCCCTCAATCTCTCGTTCATGAACAAATAAACGACAACCCACATGATTACAATCGACCTCAACGACTACGAGCGCAGCGGCGAAGGTGCCAACGGCGCAAGTTACAACCATAAGACGGACAAGGACATCATGCTCAAACTGTACTTCCGCAACTTCGAAGCAGCACGGCTGGAGTATGAAGTGGCCAAAAAGGTCTATCAGGCCGGCATCCCCACGCCCGAACCCGGACAACTCGTCACCGACGGCAAGAGCATGGGCATCCAGTTCCGACGCATCCCCGGCAAGAAATCCTACTCCCGCGCCTGCGGCGACAACCCCGAGATGACCGAGACCTATGCACGCGAGTTTGCGCAACTATGCAAACGCCTGCACGCCACGCATGTGGACACCACTCAGTTCGAGAACGTCAAAGACCGACTCTTCCGACTCCTCAACGACAACCCCTTCTTCACAGCTGAGCAAAAAGAGAAGATCCACGCCTTCATCGCCGCCGCACCCGACGCCGACACTGCCATCCACGGCGACCTGCAGTTCTCCAACGGCATCTTCGTCGAGCACGACGGCGTACGCACGCCATATTTTATCGACCTCGGCGACTTCTGCTACGGCTATCCCATGTTCGACATCGGCATGGTTTATCTCTGCTGCTGCCTCAACGACGAAGCCTGGACGCTCGAACAGTACCACATGTCCAACGCCGTCGCCGCACGATTCTGGGACGCTTTCGCTCTCGAGTACTTCGGACCCGATGCCGACATGGAGAAGATCATGGCCGAAGTCCGCATCTACGCTGGCCTCAAGACCCTCATTGTCGAGCGCGACACCGGACGACCCATGCCCGAGTTCCGCGCCATGCTCGAGGGCACCATCTATTAGACCCCCATTATGATATTATTATGCTATTATTATGATATTATTATGTTATTATTAGGTTATTATTAGGATATAAAGCAACCGAATGGCTAACAAATACATCGATTCAACCCTGCTGGACAAGGCAATCCTCTTTGCCGTCCGCGCACATCATAACACCGAGCGACGGGGCAAAGGCTTCCCTTACATCGTCCACCCGATGGAGGCCGTAGAGATTGTGGCCACCATCACGCCCGACCAGGAACTGCTGGCAGCTGCGGCCTTGCATGACACCGTCGAAGACACCGATGTCACCGTCGAACAGATTCGCCAAGAGTTCGGAGACCGCATCGCCATGCTCGTTCGCTCCGAAAGCGACACTTTCGTCCAAGGCGTCAGCGAAGAGGATAGTTGGCACGACCGCAAACAGGCCGCCATCACCCGCCTGAAGAATGCCTCACGCGACGCCAAAATAGTGGCCATGGGCGACAAACTCAGCAACATGCGCGCCATCTACCGCGACTATATGACCAAAGGCGACGACCTCTGGCAGATTTTTCACGCCAAAGACAAAGCCGACCACGAGTGGCACTACCGCGGACTGGCCGACGCACTCGCTGACCTCAGCGACACCTTCGCCTATCAGGAGTTTACCAACCTCATCAATCAAGTTTTCAAAAAATAACAACCCACATATGAACAAATTCATCGTTACTATCGGCCGCGAGTTCGGCACCGGAGGCCGACAAATTGCCAATAAACTCGGAGAACTGCTGGGAGTCAAAGTGTACGACAAGCGTCTCCTTGACGACTTCAAACAGCGCTACAACCTCACCACAGAAGAGATGGATCGCATCCGCGCCAACAAAAAGAGTTGGTGGGACGATTTCGTGAAATTCTACCAAACCTCAAGACTCTGGTCTGACAGACCGTTCGCTGAGGCAGATGACCTGGAGATAACCTCCGACGTCCTCTACCACGAGGAGGAACGTATCCTTAAGGAACTCGTCGAACAGGAGTCGTGCGTAGTCCTGGGACGAACAGGATTCCACATCTTCCGCGACTATCCCAACGCCTTCAAGGTCTTCCTCATTGCCGACAAACCTTTCCGCCGCGACAAGGTGGCACGCCGACTCAACATCAACGAGGGCAGCGCCGACCAGCTTATCAACAAAGTGGACGAAGCACGTGAGACTTTCACCAAGACCTTCAGCGACAAGAGCCGTTACGACGCGCGCAACTACGACCTCGTGGTCAACGTCACCGGCCTCGA
>ONXE01000048.1:11500-18460 GCA_900321775.1 uncultured Bacteroidales bacterium | reverse complement strand
GTACTCTTTATTATTACTTGCGTGTGCGCGCTTTGTGCGTGCGCGAACAAGGCTGAAACCAAGCACATCAGCTGGGCCTATGATGCCACTATCTACGAACTCAACACCCGCCAGTTTACCCCCGAAGGCACCTTCGCCGCAGCCGAGGCCGAGCTGCCCAAACTCAAAGAACTGGGTGTGGACATCATCTGGGTTATGCCCATCCAACCTATCGGCGTCATCACCCGCAAAGGCACGCTCGGCAGTTACTACTCCATCAGCGACTATTGCGCCTTCAACCCCGAGTTCGGCACGCGGGAGGACTTCGAGCATTTCCTTGCTGAAGCACACCGGCTGGGCATGCACGTCATCCTCGACTGGGTGGCCAATCACACCGCGCCCGACTCCAAATGGACACAGAACGAAGGCTGGCACTACCGCGACTCGCTGGGGAACCTCATGATTCAATACGACTGGACCGACATTTCCAAACTCAACTACGACAACCCCGACATGCGCGCAGAGATGCTCAAATCCATGCGTTGGTGGGTGGATTCCATCGGCATCGACGGCTTCCGCTGCGACGTGGCTGCAGAGATCCCTACCGACTTCTGGAACTGGGCCTATGAGGACATCCGCAAGGACCACCCGCAACTGTTCGCACTCGCCGAGGCCGAGAGCCCCGAAAACAAACTCTGCGACCAGGCTTTCGACATGTACTACGGATGGAACCTGCACCACCTCATGAATATGGTTGCGCAGCAGAAGAGCACCGTAGACAACCTCTGGGATTATTTTGCCCGGGCCGAGAAGGATTTCCCACCCTACGCCATCCGCATGAACTTCACCTCCAACCACGACGAGAACTCCTGGAACGGAACTGAGTTCGAGCGCATGGGTGATGCCACCGATGCCATGGCAGTCTTCACCTACATCATCCCCGGCATGCCTCTCATCTACACCGGACAAGAGTACGCCAACAACCACCGACTTGAGTTCTTCGAGAAAGATTGCATCGACCGCAACCAGGACGCACACCAGTTTGCCATGTACCAGCGCCTGAACAAGCTCCGCAAAGAGAATCCCGCCCTCTGGAGCGAAGAGAAAGGTGCGCCTATGCTCAGAATCCCCGCCGACAATGACAAGATCTTCGCCGCAGCACGTCCTACCAAAGACAACACGGTGTTGGCCTTCTTAAACTTCTCTCCAGAAGAGCAGACCGTCACGCTGCAAACAGCTGATTACCAAGGTTCCTACAGTTGCCTCTGCGGCAAACAGGTCGAGGTCGGAGAGCAACTGCAACTCACCCTCAAACCCTGGGCATACAAGGTTTTGACGAAGTAGAAAAACTGTCCAGCCTAAGCGCCCGAAAACTAACACGTCTTCCCTCTTTTGACACGCCATTTCTTCATTTTGGAGAGGTGGCGTGTCGTAAAATTGCACAAAAAGAGACCAAAAGGCACAAAAAAACATCTTTTTTACTCTTTTTTAGCCAATTTATTTGGTCAATTCAAAAAAAAGCAGTAATTTTGCGGTCGATTTCGATGTTCAATCGGATTAAATCGCAAAAAGAGCATCAAATCGACACTAAAAGTTTAATTCAATCAGGTAAAAGTCTAACAAATGGGTGCAATTCGTTTTGAGTCATTAAAAATGGCATGGCAGCATCAGCCGGTAGAGGTCAAGGGCCCCTCCGAGCCTGCCTCAGTGTTTTTTGCAGAGAAAGTTTTCACACGCGAGAAAATGAAAGAGTACATCGCCTCGGATGTGCTTGACAAACTGTTCGAACTCATGGACAGCGACCAGACGCTCACACGTGATATTGCCAATAGTGTGGCAATAGGCATGAAGAAATGGGCAATGGAGCTTGGCGCAACACATTTTACGCACTGGTTCCAACCTCTGACCGGCGGTACCGCCGAGAAGCACGACTCGTTCTTCTCGCTGAACAAAGACGGTTCACCCATTCTCGAGTTCAGCGGCGACTCCCTCTACCAGCAGGAGCCCGACGCCAGTTCCTTCCCCTCGGGAGGTATCCGCAACACCTTCGAGGCCCGCGGATACTCGGCCTGGGACCCCTCGTCACCGGTCTTCCTCGTTGGAGACACACTCTGTATCCCCACCATCTTCGTCTCCTACACCGGAGTAGCTCTGGATTACAAAACGCCCTTGCTGCGTTCCCGCGCCGCTTTGTGTCAGGCCGCACGCGAGGTATGCCTCTATTTCGACAAAACAGTCAAGCATGTCAACATCAACCTCGGCTGGGAACAGGAGTATTTCCTGGTGGATGAAGCGCTCTACAACGCACGTCCTGACCTCATGCTCACAGGCCGCACGCTGATGGGCCACGACAGCGCGAAAAACCAGCAACTCGAAGACCACTACTTCGGAGCTGTGCCCGAGCGCGTTCTGGCGTTTATGCGTGACCTCGAGTTCGAAGCCCTGCGTGCCGGCATCCCCGTACGCACACGCCATAATGAGGTAGCTCCCAATCAGTTTGAGATGGCCCCTATCTTCGAAGAGGTCAACCTGGCCAACGACCACAACCTGTTGGTTATGTCCATCATGGAACGTGTGGCGCAGCGTCATCATTTCCGCGTACTCCTCCACGAGAAACCCTACGCCGGCGTGAACGGTAGCGGCAAACACTGCAACTGGTCCATAAGCACCGACACGGGCGTCAACCTCCTCGCCCCGGGCAAAAATCCCTATCAGAACCTGCAGTTCGTCACCTTCCTCGTCAATGTACTGATGGCTGTTCAGCGCCACAACGGCCTGCTCAAAGCCAGCATCGTTAGCGCCACCAACGCACACCGTCTCGGCGCCAACGAGGCTCCCCCTGCCATCATCTCCGTCTTCCTCGGCAAACAAATCACCGAAGTGCTGGACAAACTGGAGCACGCTTCCGCCGAAGAAGGTATCATCATCAACGCCAAGAAAGAGATGAAACTCGGCGTGGCCAACATCCCCGAGATCCTCCTCGATAACACCGACCGCAACCGCACCTCGCCTTTCGCTTTCACCGGCAACCGCTTCGAGTTCCGCGCCGTTGGATCCAGCGCCAACTGCGGAGCCGCCATGCTCGCACTCAACGCGGCTGTGGCGGACCAACTCATGACCTTCAAGGCCGAAGTCAACGAGCGCATCGAGAAAGGCGAGCCCAAAGAGCGCGTGCTCTTCGATGTCATCAAGAAATATATCGTGGCATGCAAAGCCATTCGTTTCGATGGCAACGGCTATAGCGACAAATGGAAACAGGAGGCCGAAAAACGCGGTCTGGACTGCGAAACCAGCGCACCATTGGTTATCGACCGCTACCTCTCGCCCGAGTCCATCAAGATGTTTGCTGCCACACGAGTCCTCAGCGAGGCCGAGTTGCACAGCCGTTGCGAGGTCAAGTGGCAAACCTACACCAAGAAGATCCAGATTGAAAGCCGCGTTCTCGGCGACCTCGTGGTCAACCACGTACTGCCCGCCGCCAAGCGCTATCAGACCATGCTCCTGCAGAACGTGCTCACCGTCAAACAGGTCTTCCGCGCCGACGAAGTGGCCTCGCTCAACGAGCAGGACTGCAGCATCATCCGCCAGATTGAACAACACTCGGGCAAGATCCTCGCAGGAGTGGAGAAAATGACCGACGCGCGACGCACAGCCAATCATCTGCCCGATGAGCGCAGCAAAGCTATCGCCTACCACGACAACGTCGTGCCCCTGATGGAGGAAATCCGCGAGCACGCTGACGCCCTCGAGATGATTGTGGACGACGAGATGTGGACCCTGCCCAAGTACCGCGAGTTGCTGTTCATCCATTGATTCAGCGCCTCCACTGATTCCGTTTCCTCCATCTACCCAACTCCAAGCGCAGGTTGTTTTGGCTGATTGCAGGCGCAACCTGCGCTTCTCTTTTGTCTAAAGTCTGCTTTCTGGAGTATGTGATTAGTATGCGATTAGTATGTGATTAGTATGTGATTAGTATATGATTTGCCTACCGCCACTAAACTTTCGCCCCTTCCTTCCTCAAAATGTCAACTGGAGTTAGCAAAATACAAATTCTGTTTTTTTTCAGGCAAAATATTTGGTCATGTCAAAAAAAAGCAGTACCTTTGCAGACGATTTCGGGACACTGCTTCCTTTAGGAAGTATAAACGGTACAAAATCAAATGAATAGTCTGTTTGGTCATATACAAATTCCTGCATTGGTGGATTTACATGTTCACTTCCGCGAGCCCGGTTTTGAATACAAGGAGAGTATCCTCTCCGGCTCTCGTGCGGCTATGCGTGCCGGCTACAGTGATGTGTTCACCATGCCCAACCTCAATCCCGCTCCGGACACACTCGAGCATTTGTCCCTGCAAACAGCCATCATTGCGCGCGACAGCCTCATTGGCGTTCATCCATATGCAAGCATCACCCTCGGCCAGAAAGGCGAGGGTGAACTTGTAAATATTGAGGAACTGAGTCCTCTTGTTTCCGGCTTCTCCGACGATGGTCGCGGTATTCAGGACGAGGGACTGATGCGCGAGGCGATGCAGCGCATTGCTGCCGTAGGGAGCATCATAGTAGAGCACTGCGAAGTGAACAGTTTACTCCGCGGAGGCTACATCCATGATGGCATGTACGCCCAGGCCCACAACCATCGCGGCATCTGCTCCGAGAGCGAGTGGCGCGAGATAGAACGAAACATCCGCCTAAGCGAAGAAACGGGTTGCAGGCTGCATATCTGCCACATCTCCACCAAAGAGAGCGTGCAGCTGATTCGCGAAGCCAAAAAAAGCGGCATCCCCGTTACCTGCGAGACTGCACCGCATTATCTGCTCCTCAACGAAGGTATGTTGCAGGAAACGGGCAATTGGAAAATGAACCCGCCCATCCGCAGCGTAGCCGACCAAATGGCTTTGCTCGCTGGCATCCAGGACGGTACTATCGATGTCATTGCCACCGACCATGCCCCTCACAGCGCCGAAGAGAAAAGCCGCGGCCTTGAGCACAGCGCCTTCGGTATAGTCGGAATAGAAACGGCTTTCCCCCTGTTATATACGTATCTGGTCAAGACCGATATGCTCACCATGAACCGGCTCATTGAGTTGATGTCCACGCGTGCCCGTGCCATCATGGGCCTCCCAATGGATGACAGTTGGGCTACATTTGACCTGGACGCACACTATACGATTGACCCCGAACAATTTGTCTCCAAAGGCCATAGCACCCCGTTCGCGGGATGGCCTGTTTGGGGCAAATGTATCCGCAACGAATACAAAGGAACAGTAGTTTATGAAGCAGAGTAAGTGGGTGATAGAAACCAACGTGGCTGTAGCCAGCAAGACCTGTTTGATGGTCCTGCGCGGCGACACCAGCGGCATTCGGCCCGGACAGTTTGTAGAAATAGCCCTGCCTAACCTGTTTCTCCGCCGACCTATCTCGGTTTGCAATATTGATGGCGACAGACTTACTCTTATCTACAAAGTGGTGGGAGAAGGCACCGCAGTCATGTCAGGCCTGCCCGCTGGCACAAGGTTGGATATACTCAGCGGTTTGGGCAACGGATACGACCTCTCCCGCGCAGGAGACAAGGTGCTGCTCGTTGGCGGAGGAGTCGGTGTACCACCACTTATCTACGCCGCCAAGCGCCTCCGCGAGATGGACAAACAGGTGCGCGTAGTAGTTGGCTTCAACACCGTAAGCGAGATGTTTATCGGCGACACCCTGGAAACGATGGGCTGCAAAGTGGATGTTTGCACCATGGATGGCAGTTTCGGCAAGCAAGGTGTGGTAACCGATTTGATTACAACACCCGCGCCTTTCTACTACGCATGCGGACCGCTACCGATGCTCAAAGCGCTCGTACAAAAGATAGGCACCAACGGCCAACTCAGTTTGGAAGAGCGTATGGGTTGCGGAGTCGGCATTTGTGTGGGGTGCAGCGTCCAAACTACCGAGGGCATCAAGCGTGTATGTAAAGAAGGACCCGTTTTCAATGCAGGCGAAGTGATATGGAAGTAAAGTTAGGCGACATACTGTTGAAGAACCCCGTTATTCCTGCCAGCGGCACTTGCGGTTTTGGACAGGAGATGAGCGAGTGGATGGACCTGAACATACTGGGGGCCATCTCCACCAAAGGTACGACCCGCGAACCGCGTTACGGCAATCCTCTGCCGCGAATAGCCGAGTGCGGGGCCTGCGGCATGCTGAATGCAGTTGGTCTGCAAAACCCGGGCATCGACGAGGTAATCAACCACGAGATGCCCGCCCTGCGAGCCATCTACAACGGACCTATCCTCGCCAACGTGAGCGGGTTCAGTATAGACGAGTACACCTACGTATGCGAGCGTATGGACCGGGAAACCGACGCTACTATCCTCGAGGTGAACATCTCCTGCCCCAACGTCCATAACGGAGGCATGGCTTTCGGAACTACGCCCTATGCCGCAGCAGAGGTGACGCGCGCCGTCAAAGCTGTGACGAAGAAACCCGTTTACATGAAACTCAGCCCGAACGTCACCGACATCACCACCATCGCACGAGCCTGCGTCGAAGCCGGAGCCGACGGATTATGTCTCATCAACACGGTGCTGGGTATGCGCATTGACATCCGCCGCAGACAACCTGTGCTGGCCAACCGCTACGGAGGCTACAGCGGACCGGGAGTCTTCCCCATCGCCCTTAGGATGGTCAACCAGGTCCGTCACGCTTGCCCCGACACACCTATCATCGGCTGCGGAGGTATAAGTAGAGCCGAAGATGTGATAGAGATGCTCATGGCCGGAGCCAACGCAGTGGAGATAGGAGCCGCTAACCTACGCGACCCGCATGTTTGCGCTGAGATAATCAGCCATCTGCCCGGACTGATGCAAGAACTGAAAATCAAACATTTGCAAAACATAATCGGAATTGTATGAAAAGAGACGTCATCATAGCGTGCGATTTTGCCGACGCTGCCACAACATATGCGTTTTTGGATCATTTCACGGAGGAGAAACCTTT
>ONXE01000048.1:0-11375 GCA_900321775.1 uncultured Bacteroidales bacterium | reverse complement strand
CTCAAGTTGCACGACATACCCAATACCGTCCAAAAAGCCATGGCGGTACTCTCGCGCCTGGACGTGGATATGGTCAACCTGCACGCCGCAGGCACCAAAGCCATGATGGAGGCTGCCCTTAAGGGCCTTACCCGCGAAGACGGCACGCGTCCCCTCCTCCTTGCCGTGACGCAACTCACCTCTACCAGCGAGGAGCGCATGCACGACGAACTGCTCATCACCGGTAGTATCCGGGACTGTGTGTGCCACTACGCTCAGATGGCTCAAGAAGCCGGGTTGGACGGTGTGGTTTGTTCGCCATTGGAGGCCGGAATGGTGAAAGCCCGTTGCGGAAACCACTTCCTCACGGTCACCCCGGGTATTCGTTTTGCGGACGGTGCCGTGGGCGATCAGGTTCGAGTCACTACCCCCGCCCGCGCCAAAGAGATTGGCAGCGACTACATCGTCGTAGGACGTCCCATCACCGCAGCCGAGGACCCAGTAGCTGCTTATCGTGAATGTGTAAAACAGTTTGTACAATGATACTAAGTGAACAAATAGCCAAAGACCTGCTTCGCATCAAAGCAGTCTTCCTCCGTCCGCAGGAACCCTTCACATGGGCCAGCGGCATCAAGAGTCCTATCTATTGCGACAACCGTCTCACCCTCAGCGATGTAACCGTGCGAGAGGATGTGGAGAACGGCCTCGCAGAACTGATCCGCACCTATTACCCCGAGGCGGAAGTCCTCATGGGGACCTCCACCGCCGGCATAGCCCACGCCGCCATCACCGCCACCAAGATGAACCTGCCGATGGGTTACGTGCGCTCAGGAGCCAAGGACCACGGACGGCAGAACCAGATTGAGGGACGTCTGCTGCCGGGACAGAAAGTGGTGGTAGTGGAAGACCTCATCTCCACCGCCGGCAGTTGCCTGGAAGTGGTAGAGGTGCTGCGCGAAGCCGGAGCCGACGTGCTGGGAATCGTGTCTATTTTTACGTATGGCATGAAGAAAGGGCTCGACCGAATCGCTGCAGCCAACACACAAAACCACAGCCTCACTGGCCTCGACGTTCTGGCCGAAGTGGCTGTCAAAGAGGGGTATATCTCCCCGGAAGAAAAAACTGAACTGATTCAATTTAGAGATAACCTATGAGACATTTATTAGACTCAACCGACCTCACCACTCAGGAGGTGGAGCAAATCATCCTGCGTGCGCTGGACATTATCGAGCATCCCCAGCAGTATGCCGAGGCATGCAAGGGCAAAAAACTGGCCACTCTTTTCTACGAACCCAGTACACGTACCCGCTTCAGTTTTACTGCCGCAATGATGGAGTTGGGCGGACAGGTATTGGGCTTTAGTGATGCACGTTCGTCTTCCGTAAGCAAGGGCGAGACTGTGGCCGACACAGTACGCGTAGTCAGCGCATTTGCCGACATCATCGCCATGCGGCACTACAAAGAGGGCGCTCCACGCGTTGCCAGTGAGTTCAGCCGTATCCCTGTCATCAACGCAGGCGACGGCGGACACAGCCACCCCACGCAGACCATGACCGACCTGCTTACCATCCGCCGCGAACTCGGACGCTTCGACCACCTCACTATCGGCCTGTGCGGCGACCTCAAGTACGGTCGTACCGTCCATTCCCTCATCAAAGCCATGCGCCGTTACGAGGGAGTACATTTTGTGCTCATAGCACCTCACGAGTTAGCTCTGCCCGATTACATGAAAGAAGAACTCGGCGATGCTTATACCGAAGTTTCCACCCTCGAAGAAGCCATGCCGATGGTGGACGTGCTCTATATGACCCGCGTCCAGCAGGAGCGCTTCGCCGACCGCGACGAGTACGAGCGCCTCAAGGATTCGTTCATTCTGGACGAACGTCTCATGGCGCTTGGCAAACCCTCGATGATTGTGTTGCATCCGCTGCCTCGAGTCAACGAAATCACAGTAGGCGTGGACAAAGACCCCCGCGCCGCCTATTTCCGCCAGGTAGAGAACGGCAAGTACGTCCGTAAAGCTATCATCTACACGCTCCTCAGCGACGAATACCTGAAGGCTGAGCCTGTGACGCGTCAGAGCAAAACAGGCGACACAACCTGCCATAACGACCGTTGCATTGCTACAACCGAGCCCGTAGAGAAAAAAGAGTACGTGGATGCAACCGGAGTAAAACGTTGCTACTACTGCGATCATATGTTGTAATATTCACCCTTCAAATCCATACGATATGTACCAAGACCGAATTATTACAGAGGGACTGACATTCGATGATGTTCTGTTAGTGCCCGCCTACAGCGAAGTGCTGCCGCGAGAAGTGTCTCTCTGCGGACAGTTCTCACGTCATATTTCTCTGAATATCCCTGTCGTCAGCGCAGCTATGGACACGGTTACCGAGGCCAAGATGGCCATTGCCGTCGCTCGCGAGGGCGGTATAGGAGTGATTCACAAGAACATGTCCATCCAAGCCCAGGCTGCCCAGGTTCGTCATGTCAAACGTGCCGAGAACGGCATGATAGCCGACCCCGTCACTATCTTTGCCCACCAAACCATCGGCGACGCCCTGCAGATGATGCACGACAACCATATAGGCGGTATCCCCGTGGTGGATGAGAACCATGTGCTCGTAGGTATAGTTACCAACCGCGACCTGCGCTTCGAGACCGACATGAACCGTCATATCAGCGAGGTCATGACCCGCGACAACCTCATCACCATCGGTTCGACGGACAACCAGACCATCATGAATGCCCTCCAGACGCACAAAGTGGAGAAACTGCCGGTTATCGACAAGAGCGGCAAACTTATCGGTCTGGTTACGTACAAAGATATCACCAAACTGCGCGACTATCCCAACGCCAACAAAGACTCTCAGGGACACTTGCGTTGCGCTGCAGGCGTAGGTATCACGGCTGACTATATGAACCGCGTGGACGCCCTCGTGGCAGAGCATGTTGACGCTGTGGTGCTCGACTCGGCTCACGGCCACAGCCGCAATATCGTCAACGCCCTGCGCACCATCAAAGCCAAGTATCCTGACCTGGACGTCGTCGTAGGCAATATAGCCACGGCCGAGGCCGCCAAGTACCTGGTGGAGAACGGCGCCGATGGTATCAAAGTGGGAATCGGCCCCGGCAGTATCTGCACCACCCGTATCATCGCCGGTGTAGGTGTGCCGCAACTGACCGCTATCTTCGAGGTGGCCGATGCTCTCAAGGGAACCGGCGTGCCGATGATAGCCGATGGCGGCCTGCGCTACTCGGGCGACGTAGTCAAAGCCTTGGCTGCAGGAGGCAACTGTGTCATGTGCGGCTCGATGTTTGCCGGAACCGATGAGGCCCCGGGTGACACCATCATCTCCGGTGGACGTAAGTACAAGACCTATCGCGGCATGGGTAGTATCGAGGCAATGAAAGCCGGCAGCGCCGACCGCTATTTCCAGGGCAGCGAAAGCAACGTGTCCAAACTGGTGCCCGAAGGTATCGTGGGACGCGTGCCGTACAAAGGCAGTGTCAGCGAGACTATCTACCAGCTCATCGGCGGCCTCCGCTCGGGTATGGGTTACGTGGGCGCGCACAACCTCGAGGAACTGCGCAAAGCCAAGTTCGTACGCATCACCTCTGCCGGCGTCTTCGAGAGCCACCCGCACGACATCACCATCACCTCTGAAGCGCCCAACTATTCACAGAACTAATCCGCATACACATGCAGAAGATCATCATACTGGATTTTGGCAGTCAGACCACGCAACTCATCGGTCGCCGCGTGCGCGAACTGAACACGTTCTGCGAGATCCTGCCTTACAACAAGTACCCCGAGGACGACAAGGACGTCATTGGTGTCATCCTGAGCGGATCGCCGCTTAGTGTGTACGCCGACGACGCTTTCCACGTGGACCTGAGTCACATCCGCGGCCGCCTGCCTATCTTGGGCATCTGCTATGGAGCACAACTCATCAGTTATAACTACGGCGGACGGGTAGAGAGTGCAGGCACTCGCGAATACGGCAGGCAGCATCTGCAGTACATCGATGCCACCTGCCCGCTCTTCCGCGGCTTCGACGAGCATTCACAGGTGTGGATGTCACACGGCGACAGCATCACCCGCCTGCCCGAAGGAGCGCGCCGAATAGCATCCACCGAGACCGTAGAGAACGCCGCGTATTTCATCCCCGACGCACAACCCGTCTATGGCACGCAGTTCCACCCCGAGGTTTTCCATACCTTGCAGGGTACACTGCTCCTGAAGAACTTCGTTGTGGACATCTGCGGTTCGCGACAGGAGTGGAGCGCGGAGAAGTTCGTCGAGACAACCGTACACGAACTCCGCGAACAGATAGGCTCTGACCGCGTCATTCTGGGACTCTCAGGCGGTGTGGACTCATCGGTTGTGGCAGTACTGCTCAACCACGCCATAGGAGACCAACTGACCTGCATCTTCGTGGACCACGGCATGCTCCGCAAAAACGAGTTCCGCGATGTTATGCGCGACTATGAAGGACTCGGACTCAACGTCATTGGCGTGGATGCCAGCGACAAGTTCCTTTCCGACCTGTCCGGAGTAAAAGAGCCCGAGCAGAAGCGTAAGATCATAGGCCGCGACTTTGTGGAGGTCTTCAACGCCGAAGCGCAGAAAATAACGGATGCCAAGTGGTTGGCGCAAGGCACCATCTATCCCGACCGCATCGAGAGCCTCAACATCACCGGCAAAGTCATCAAGAGCCACCACAACGTAGGCGGACTGCCCAAAGATATGCACCTCAAACTCTGCGAACCCATTCGCTGGCTCTTCAAGGACGAAGTACGTCGCGTGGGCCGCAGCCTCGGCATGCCCGAACACCTCATCACCCGCCATCCCTTCCCCGGACCGGGGCTGGCTGTCCGCATCCTCGGTGACATCACACGCGAGAAAATACATATCCTGCAAGAGGCCGACGATATCTACATCCGCAACCTCCGCGAAGCAGGGTTGTACGACCAGATTTGGCAGGCCGGGGCTATTCTCCTCAGCGAAGTACGCTCCGTAGGAGTCATGGGCGACGAACGCACATACGAGAACCCCATCGCACTGCGAGCAGTCACCTCCAGCGATGCCATGACCGCCGATTTCGCACACATCCCCTACGAGGTGCTCGCCAAAATCAGTAATGAGATAATTAACAAAGTCAAGGGCGTAAACCGAGTATGCTACGACATCTCGTCCAAACCGCCCTCAACAATAGAATGGGAATAACTATGTTCAAAGTAGGAGTTATTATGGGTTCGGCCAGCGACCTGCCGGTAATGCAGGCGGCCATCGACACCCTCGAATCATTTGGAATAGAAGTGGACAAACGCGTCATCTCCGCCCACCGCGCCGCACACGCTCTCATGGAGTGGGCGGAATCGGCTGAAGAGCGCGACCTCAGTGTCATCATCGCTGGAGCCGGAGGCGCAGCCCACTTGGCAGGAGTAATTGCCGGCTTGACGCAACTGCCGGTCATCGGCGTCCCTGTCCGTTCCAAGACACTCGACGGGCTGGACAGCCTCCTTTCCATGGTACAGATGCCCAGCGGCATACCCGTAGCCACAGTGGCCATCGATGGCGCCAAAAATGCAGCCCTGCTCGCAGTGAGCATCCTTGCCTTGCAGGATCCCGGGTTGCGGAACAAGTACATCGACTTCCGCCACAAGCAAACAGAAAAAGTATTAGCAACCGTTATTTGATATGAACTATAGGCTTTTTGTTGAGAAAAGAGAAGGATTTCGAGTAGAGGCGGAGAGTCTCCGATGCGAACTGAACGAGAACCTTGGGCTGCACATCCGCGCCTTGCGTTACCTGTGCGTGTACGACCTCTTCGGCTTCAGTGAGGACCTCATGCAGAAAAGCAAATACAGCGTCTTTGGCGAGACGGTGACCGACACCGTCATGGAGTCGCTGTCGCTGGAAGGGAAGACCTATCTGGCGGTAGAGTACATTCCCGGTCAATTCGACCAACGCGCATCCTCTGCCATCGACTGCGTGCATCTCATCGACCCCAATGCCGACATCGACATTCGCTCTGCCCGCTTGCTTATCTTCGATGAGACCGTTACCGAGGCCGACATGGCGCGTATCCGCCATTATTACATCAACGCAGTAGAGGCGCGCGAGAAGGACCTAAGTCAACTCGACAACCTCCTCACAGCGGAAGTCAAACCGCTGGCTTCTTTGGCAGGTTTCACCCGGATGCCGCGCGAGCAGTATGCCCAATTCTGCACCAAATGGGGACTCGCCATGAACGCCGACGACCTCGAGTGCGTGGCCAACTATTTCCTGGGCGAGCACCGAGACCCCACCGAGACCGAACTCCGCATCCTCGACACCTATTGGTCCGACCACTGCCGTCATACCACCTTCACCACTATCCTCAAGGACATCGAGGTGGAGGACTCTTTCATCAAAGCCGACATCGAAGACTCGCTCAACAACTTCCATCATATTCGCACGGAACTGGGCCGCGAAGACAAACCCCTCTGCCTCATGGAACTGGCCACCATCGGCGCCCGCTACCTCAAAAAGAAAGGTCTGCTGGACGACCTCGAAGTGAGCGAGGAGAACAACGCCTGCTCTATCTTCATCGACGTGGATGTGGATGGTCAAGTGGAGAAATGGCTTCTGCAGTTCAAGAACGAGACCCACAACCACCCCACGGAAATAGAGCCGTTTGGCGGTGCCAGCACGTGTCTTGGAGGTGCCATCCGTGACCCGCTGTCCGGACGTGCGTACGTCTATCAGGCCATGCGCGTCACCGGAGCAGGCGACATCTACGCTCCTGTAAACCAGACGCTGGCAGGCAAACTGCCGCAGCAAATCATCTCCCGCAAAGCCGCTGCCGGCTACTCCAGCTACGGCAACCAGATAGGCCTCGCCACCACCCATGTACGCGAGATCTACCACCCGTCCTACGTGGCCAAACGCCTCGAGGTGGGCGCGGTCGTAGGTGCGGTCAAAGCTGACGCAGTGCGTCGCGAGAGCCCCAAACCAGGTGATGTGATCCTCCTTTTGGGCGGACGTACCGGACGCGACGGTATTGGCGGTGCAACCGGCTCCAGCAAAGAGCATACCGAGGCTTCCCTCGAGTCCTGCGGAAGCGAGGTACAAAAAGGTAATGCACCCGAGGAACGTAAGATTCAACGCCTCTTCCGTCGCCCTGAGGTGACTCGCCTCATCAAGAAATCCAACGACTTCGGCGCCGGTGGTGTCAGCGTAGCCATAGGCGAACTGGCCGATGGTTTGGATATCTACCTCGACCGAGTGCCCACCAAATACTCCGGCCTCAACCCCACAGAACTGGCCATCTCCGAATCGCAGGAACGTATGGCTGTCGTGGTCGAGAAAAAAGACCGGGCTGCCTTCGAGCACTTCTGCCACCTTGACAACATCGAAGTCACCCACGTGGCAGATGTAACCGACTCGGGTCGCATGCGCCAGTTCTACAAAGGTGAACTTATCGCAGACCTTAGCCGCGTCTTCATCGACTCCGCTGGAGCCAAACACTACTCCCGAGCCACCATCCTTCCGGTCGAGAACCGCAATCCCTTCCTTCAGAAACCCGAGGGCGCTACCCTCTCCGAACGAATGGCTAACGTCATGCGCTCCGCCAATGTGACCAGCCAGAAAGGTCTGATTGAGGAATTCGATGCCACCATCGGACGCTCTACCGTCCTTATGCCCTTCGGCGGAAAAATGCAGCGCAGCGAGACGCAGGTCAGCGCACAAAAACTGCCGACGCACGGCTTTACTAACACCGCCTCCGTTATGGCCTTCGGCTACAACCCCTTCATCGCCGAATGGAGTCCCTACCACGGAGCGGCATACGCGGTCATCGAGGCTTGCACCAAAGTCGTGGCTGCAGGCGCCGACTATAGCCACATGCGCTTCAGTTATCAGGAGTACTTCGAGCGCATGACCGACGACAGTCACACGTGGGGGAAACCGCTCAGTGCACTCCTCGGAGCACTCAAGATGCAATGTGCCCTCGGACTGCCCTCTATCGGCGGCAAGGACTCGATGTCCGGCACGTTCGAGCACATCTCTGTTCCGCCCACACTCATCGCTTTCGGTATCACTACAACCAAGGCGAACCACATCATCAGTACCGACTTCAAGCAAGCCGGCAACCGACTCTACCTCTTGCAACATAAGCCCCTCGACAACTATATGCCAAACACCGACCAACTGAAACAACTCTGGTCCGCAACGACCAAAGCCATTCAGGCAAGACAGATAGTCTCCGCCTATGCCCTGGGCTTTGGCGGTGTATGCGAGGCGCTCGCAAAGATGTCGTTCGGCAACGAGAAAGGAGTGGATATCCGCATCGACGAACAACTCCTCTTTGGCTACCAATATGGTAGCATCCTCGTGGAAGCAACCGAAGACCTCCCGATAGAGAACGCTGTTCTGCTTGGTAAGGTAACCGATGACAACGACCTCGTTGTCAATGGAGAGCATGTTAGTCGCACCGCCCTTTATGAGGCATGCACCGCGCCCTTTAGCAAGGTCTATCCCGCCAAGATGACGCCTTCATCCCCCACCCTTCTGCCCTCCGCCCTCAACCCTCAACCCTCGACCCTCGACTCTCGGCTCTCGACTCTCGCCGTCGAAACTCCTGTCGTGTACATCCCCGTCTTCCCGGGCACCAACTGCGACTACGACAGCGCCAAGGCTTGGCGTAAAGCCGGAGCAGAGGTCGAGATGACTATCTTCCGTAACCTCACCGAACAGGATGTTATCGACTCCATCGACGAGATGGTAGAGCACTTGAATAAAGCCCAGATACTCATGCTCGCCGGAGGATTCTCCCTCGGTGACGAACCCGATGGCTCGGCCAAATTCATTGTCTCTGTGCTCAACCAGCAGAAAGTTAGCCGCGCTGTCGAAGACCTGCTCGCCCGCGGAGGCCTGATCTTAGGCATCTGCAACGGTTTCCAGGCGCTCGTCAAGTCCGGACTGCTGCCCTACGGACACCTCGGACAAGTGACGACCCAAAGCCCGACGCTCTTCCGCAACGACATCAACCGCCACGTCTCGCAGATGGTGACCACCACCGTGGCTTCCACCTCCAGCCCGTGGCTCGAAGGAATGAAGATTGGTGACCTCCATAGCATAGCAGTAAGTCACGGCGAGGGCAAATTCGTCGTAAGCGAACAACTGGCACGCCAACTCTTCGAGAACAACCAAGTGGCCTTCCGCTACGCCGACCCCCGAACGGGCGAAGCTACCATGGAGTCGCCCTACAACCCCAACGGCTCCTGCTACGCCATCGAAGGCATCATCTCGCCCAACGGACAGATTCTCGGCAAGATGGGACACTCCGAACGCTGGGAAGAAGGCGTCTTCACCAACATCATGGGCAACAAGAATCAACCGCTGTTCCAAAACGCAGTCAACTATTTTAAAAAGCAGAAATAACTATCATGGCTCAACATTATGAAGCTGCCGGCGTGAACCTCGAGGCCGGATACGAAGTAGTAAGTAGAATCAAATCGCACGTACGTTCCACCGAGCGCAAAGGCTCTATGGGCAACATCGGCTCCTTTGGCGGAATGTTCGACCTCGCATCGCTGAACATCAAAGAACCGATCCTCGTCAGCGGAACAGATGGCGTGGGTACCAAACTCAAGATCGCCTTCGCGATGGACAAACATGATACCATCGGCATCGACGCCGTGGCTATGTGTGTCAATGACGTGCTCGCACAGGGCGCCGAACCCCTCATCTTCCTCGACTACATCGCTACAGGTCATAACATCCCCGCACAAATAGAGGCTATCGTCAGCGGCGTGGCCGAAGGCTGCCGTCAGGCCGGATGTGCCCTCGTCGGAGGCGAGACAGCCGAGATGCCGGGCATGTACTCCGGAGGCGAATACGATATAGCAGGCTACACTACCGGCGTAGTCGAGAAAGCCCGCCTCATCGACGGAACCAAAGTCAAAGTGGGTGATGTGCTCCTCGGTATCAGTTCCTCCGGTGTGCACTCCAACGGCTATTCCCTCGTGCGAAAAATAGTAGCCGATGCCGGACTCGACCTGCACAAGATCTACCCCGAACTCGACGCTACCAAACCCCTCGGCGAAGTGCTCCTCACGCCCACCAAGATCTACGTCAAACAGGTCCTCGACGTCATTCGTCACCTTGACGTACATGGCGTAGCACATATCACCGGTGGCGGTTTCGACGAGAATATCCCCCGCATCTTCCAGCCCGGACAAGGTTTCTGCATCCAGGAAGGCACATGGGAAATCCTGCCCGTCTTCCGTTTCCTCGAGGCCAAAGGCAACGTGCCGCACCGCGAGATGTTCAACATCTTCAACATGGGCATTGGCATGGTCCTCGCACTCGACCCATCCGAGGCCGAAGAAGCCATCCGCATCCTCGCCTCGCACGGAGAAAAAGCACAAATCATCGGCTCCGTACACGAAGGCGATAACGAGATAGTATGAAGTGAGACCCCAACCGTAAGATAACCGTAAGATAACCGTAAGATAATGAAGAGAGCTTTAGTAAGTGTAAGCGACAAAACAGGACTTGTTGAGTTCGTCAAAGGACTGCAAACAGCCGGATGGCAGATCATCGCCACCGGCGGCACACAAAAACTACTTGAAGAGAGTGGTATCCACACCATTGGTATCAGTGAAGTAACCGGGTTCCCCGAGATTTGCGACGGCCGCGTCAAGACCCTCCACCCCAAAGTGCATGGCGCACTCCTGGCTCGCCGCGACGAACCTTCTCATATGCAGGCACTGCAGGAGAACGGAATAGGCCTCATCGACCTCGTTTGCGTCAACCTCTACCCGTTCCGACAGACTATCGCCAAAGAAGGCACCACCATGGCCGAAGCTATCGAGAAAATCGACATCGGCGGACCTTCCATGCTTCGCTCTGCAGCCAAGAACTGGAACGACGTAACCGTGGTCTGCGACCCGAACGACTACAACCGCGTTCTCGCGGAGATTCAGGCCGAAGGCAACACCCGCCGGGAGACCCGTCTCCAGCTCAGCGCCAAAGCCTATACCCATACCGCCGAGTACGATATGTGCATCGCTACCTACATGCGTAAGGCTGCTGGACTCAACGAGAAACTGTTCCTCGAATACGACCTCAAGCAGGGCCTGCGTTATGGCGAGAACCCCCATCAGGACGCCAAGTTCTACGCGGCAATGGAGGCTGTTCCCTACTCCCTCGCCTCGGCACGCCAGATTCACGGAAAAGAGCTCTCTTACAACAACATACAGGACGCCAATGCCGCCCTCAACATCGTGCGCGAGTTCGCAGGCACACCGTTCTGCGTGGGACTCAAGCACATGAACCCCTGCGGAGCAGCCATCGGCAAAGATGGTGTAGAGGCATGGACCAAAGCCTACGAGGCCGACAA
>ONXE01000177.1 GCA_900321775.1 uncultured Bacteroidales bacterium | reverse complement strand
AGGCACCGACGAATGGGTGTATCAGGTGGTGGATCTGGGCACGCGTAAAGCAGGAAGTACACTGGTAATCACGGGCCCCGGAGAGCATTTCTACGCTGCAGTTGTAGGTAATAGTTATGATTACCTGAACGAATGCGAACTGGAAGCCTCGGTAAGCATCGACACGCTTCGCAGTGCGCCGGAATATGTGCTGCACGAAGACCCGATGCTGCTGGCGAGTGCCGCGATGGCGAGCCGTCAGGGAACGGGAAACGTGGAAGAAGTGGAAGAGGCTGAAGAGGTGCAAGAGACTGAAGAGCCTGCAAAGCCCGAGAAGAAAGAGAAAGCCAAGAGCGATGCGTCGCACCGCTGCGCCATATACCTGCAGGGCGGATATGAAGGTATGCCGCTGAAGATGTACAAGTACCAGACCTCGATGGGCCTGGGTTACGGCGCTGCCGCAGGCGTGCTGTACGAGCTGCAGAAGAAGACGTTCCTCATGCAGACCGGCGCGGGATTCTACTGGTTGGACCGCAGGGTGAATATCCTGAATCAGCCGGCACCGAACCGCTACGACCGCTCGCAGCTGGGCGGCGTGGAAGTTCCGTTGCTTTTCGGTCAGAATTTCAAGGCTGTATATTACCTGATGGGTATGAAGATCGGTTTCGACGTGATGGGCAAAGACATCAGCGTGTGCGACCCGGTGAACGAGTCGGTGACGATGGTGAAGCCCGAGATTCGTCGCGAGACCGAGTTGAAGTACGGTCTGGATCTGGACACGCGTCTGAGTGCGGAGTTCGGTTTCAACCTGGGTCCGGAGCGCAGTGACAAAGTTCGTTCGCGCCTGGCGTTCTATGCCGACTGGGGCATGTATCCGCTGCACCTGTCACTGGTAGGTTGGCCAACAGAACAGCCGCATCCCGTTTCCACCAAAGTGGGCGACCCGAACGACTACGCAACGTATGAGTTGACGCACTACAATTCGCTGGCCGAGACGACCACTAAGCCGGGAAAATTCAACCAGCACTTCCAGGTGGGACTCAAGTTTACCTTGGTCTTAGGTAAATGACCAAGGTGACGGTCAAAGGTCAAAGGTCAAAAGTCGAAAGATAAAAGCAATAAAAAAGCCCGCGAGATGCGGGCTTTTATTGTGTACCGATGTGTTTATTCGGCGGGTTCGGCTTGGTCGAGGACTTCGTAGACGCTGTTGTTGGACTTGTATTCAGGCACGATGTCCTTCATCTTGCGGACCGTCTTCATGTTGTCGTATTCACGGGCAATCTCGACAAGTTCGTCGATGTCGCGGCACACATCTTCATAATCGTACTCGCGTACCTGCGCGATGCGAATCTTCTCGTGGAACGTAGGCTTGGTGCCCTCCAGTTCGTTCAGAACCTCTTCGTATAGTTTCTCACCTTCGCGCAAGCCTGTGTACTTGATTTCCACGTTCTGGGCGTTAGAGAGCGCAATCATACGTTTAGCCAGGTCGGCAATCTTGACCGGCTGTCCCATATCGAAGACAAAGATCTCACCGCCATTGCCTTTGGTTCCGGCTTCCAGCACCAGTTTGCAGGCCTCCGGAATGAGCATGAAATAGCGCACGATACGTTCGTCGGTTACCGTGACCGGTCCGCCACGACGAATCTGCTCCTTGAACAACGGGATAACAGAGCCGTTGGAGCCGAGCACATTGCCGAAACGCGTTGTCACGAACTGCGTGTAATCGGGAGTATGCTTCGACTTGTTCCAGTTTTCCATCGCTTCGAGTTTGAGTTTACGGTCCAGACTTTGGACGTATATCTCGCAGATACGCTTGGAGCAACCCATCACGTTCGTCGGGTTGACGGCTTTGTCGGTACTAATCATCACGAACTTCTTCACACCCACTTCGGCGCTCAGGTCAGCAATAATCTTGGTGCCCAACACGTTGTTCATAACGGCCTCGCTGGGGTTGTCCTCCATCATCGGCACGTGCTTATAGGCAGCGGCGTGGAAGACGTATTCCGGGCGGAAAGAGCGGAAGATATATTCCATACGGTGACGAAGGCTGATGCTGGTTACCACCACTTCGCAAGGCACGTCAGGGAAATCTTTCTTCATCATCAAGCGCACGTCGTGTTGGGGCGTCTCGGCCTGGTCGATGAGCATTAGAGCAGCGGGGCCAAACCCTGCTACCTGGCGAACTATCTCCATACCAATACTGCCGGCAGAACCGGTTATCAACACACGTTTGCCTGCAAGTTGTTCACCGACAGACTTCAGGTCCACGCGAATCTCGGAACGCGGCAACAGGTCCTCAACGGACACCTCTTTCAGGCTCATGCGACTGACTTCGTCCTCGCTGATAGCACCATTGCGCACGCTGGCTTCTGTGGCTTCGTGTGCCATATAGATTTTGCAGCCTGCGTTGATGAACAAGTCTTGCAACTTCTGATTGCGACGGAACTCCTCTTCACGCAACGGGCTCACGAGGATGCCCTTGATACGATCTTTCTTGATGATAGCAGTCAGGTCGTCGTCCAACGAATAGACGTTTACGCCCATGAGTTTTTTATTGCGAATCTTGGGTTCGTGCGAGATGAAACCGCGCAAGTCAAACTGCGCAGGACTCTGGGAGCGGATGTTCTTCGCAAGGCCTACTCCACCGAGCAATGCGCCATAGATGAGCACGCGCGTCATATTGGAGTCGGTGTTGGAGATGTCGAAAATGATTTTCACCATGATTCTGAGTCCCCACATCAGCAAAGTCGCAATAGCCAAAGATGCAAATATCTCCAACGGCGAAAAAGCGCACAACTGCGGGATGTTCTGCCACTTGAACAGGAAATACGAACCAATAGCCAACGCCAGCGTCACCATGTTGGCAAACGTTAATCTGGCCAGGTCAACGAAACTGGAATAACGCAATACGCCCGAGTAGGTTCGGAAAATCCGGGCACCCACCCAACTCAATGCACCAAACATCAAAGCCGTGTAAACAATTTCATGGCGATGGTCGTACATCATCTGCGTTCCGTCAGCTATCCAAAACACGAACAGCGAGGAGACAATGATCAACACCGTATCGTTCAGCAGAATGACCCAGTAGGGCAACATTCGCTTACTGAAATACCAGTTTGATACTTTCCTAAAAATATCCATACTTTTATTCCAAGTTATAAATGCGGCGCAAAGTTACTGCTTTTTTTTCATATAAACAAGTATTTGGGTAAAAAAATCACACAAAACCCTTCTTTCCGGTCGTTTTGTGCAAAAAAAATAACAAAAACCGCAAAAATAAGAGCAATTTTGCAAAAGTTGACTCACAAATCCCGCAAACTCGTCCCATTTGAAGAAAATTTCTTGTTTACCATTTGTCCAAAACGCTTTACCATTTGTCCGAGCAGGGAAGAAATCAGGGACAATGGGACGATAATGTTTTGCATATCAGTTATGCAGAGCGAAGTGTGTGCAAAACATACGCAGAGATAAGCAAGGTGTATGCAAGGCGGTCTCATAAATATATGGATACTTTCGCGAGTTTGTAAGGATTTTTTCAGGGCAAAAACAGGCTCTTTTGTATTTTTTTTTGCCTAAACTATTGCGTATGTGAAAAAAAAGCAGTAACTTTGCACCGCGGTAATGTGCGAAAAGGCCATTGTCGCGTCAGAAGGAGTTGAAAACCAAATAAGAAAACAGATATGAACAAGAAAGT
>ONXE01000094.1 GCA_900321775.1 uncultured Bacteroidales bacterium | reverse complement strand
CAACACGTTCACGATAGTGGCAGCCTCCTGGCGCTTGGTGGCATATCGGTTGGCCGTCACCACGACGCTGTTCAACTGCTGTGCGGCTTCGCGGATAGCGAGTTTGAGTTCCGTCGTCGTGTTCTCCTTGATGACCACAGGAAGTTCTTCGGTTTCGTAGCCAACATAACTGACTACCACGGTCACGCGACCGGGGGTCAGGTTCTTGAGGAAATAGTGGCCGGACTCATCTGTTACGGTGCCGATGTTCGTGCCTTTTATCTGGATATTCACATATTTTCTCATCGATAACGTGACCTACGAGGTGCGCGTCATACTCGCTTTGGGCACTCGCGCTCAAGCCAAAAAACAGGATGGCAATACCAATAAACAGACTTCTTAACGAACTTCTAAATATACTCTTTGTCATGCTTTTTCTCAAAATCGGGTGCAAAGGTAATGCTTTTTTTTGAGATATGCAAGAGTTTGGGCAAAAAAATGATTTTTTTGCCGTCAAAAGTCAAAAGTCAAAGGTCAAAAGCACGGAGAAAGTACGGAGAGGGTTGCTGCAGGTCCCTCGCGTGCGCAACCCTCGCACATCGACTAAGCCTTCCACTAACGCTACAGGCTTATTAAGGTACTCGGGAGCGACCGCTCTCCCCACCACAAACACTTCGTTGGTTTGCGTTGGGGACCCCAGAAAAAGCTCATCGGAATCTGCAGAAGGTTGCTGCAGGTCCCGATGAGCAAGGTTGGAAGGGCGAGAAATGCTGGACGAGGCGGGAATTTTTGGTGGCATTTTTGCGTTTGTTGGTATTATACATAGTATAATACTAGAGAGTTGGGGGGCGGCGGTATAGTAACTATAGTGGCAATAGTGACCTATAGGAGGTAGGCCCGGCAGCCAGCCGGGGGAAAGGAAGAAGTGTGCGGAATCGGATTCCGCATAAAGGAAGAAAAAATGCTTATCTGCACTCGCACGATGTACGGACGGTGCGGATTTGAGTGAATATCAACCGGTTGCAATGCAAAAGTGCGGAGTGCGAGTGCGGATAAGGATTTTTCGTATATGCTTAAATATACGCAGTAGATATACGCCTGCGTGGGAGTGGATTGATTGACAGGAGGTTGTGATGGCTGCGTATATAGTGGGAGTATATATGAGGATATACTTATTTTCATATGCAAGATGCAAGATGGTGTGGAAGTGGTTGGTTTTGTGTGTTTTGTAACGAACTTGCAATCTTGCAGATGAAAATAAGAGATTATACTCGCGGGGATAGTCATAAGGGCTAAACGGGGGACGGGGAAACTCCAAAATCAATGTGACGCTATGACGCTATTTGCGACATGTTTGACGGAATGACGCTTTTACAGAAGACAGATTATCAGTCTGTTGTAAGAGAAAGCGTCAAAGCGTCATAAAGAAATCAAAGAGAATGCCGACTGTCAGTCCGGGAAAAGGAAGAAAATAATGCTTATTTACCCAAACCCTTACCTTTTAGATAGCGTTAAATGCTGTAAATCTGCACGTTAGATGATTACTTGGGTAAGGGTTTGGGTAAATACGAGATAATTCATATTTGCTTATTTGCGCTTTATTTTTCGTTTTGTCGGCGGGAGTGCCTTTGTTTGCTGGGGTTGACAAAGAATTTGCGAAAGCGAAAACGAAAATAAGGGCTATGGCTCATTTCGCATCTCGCACTCGCACGTTTGATAAAAGACAACAACGGCGAAAGGATGTGCCTTTCGCCGTTGGAGAGAGTTAGAGATGAGTATTGGTACTACTCTACTTTTCGGCCGGCGGCGCTGTATTTGGTGCCGTCAGGCATGAGGATGTACATCTTGCCGTCTTCCATCACTTTGATAGGCTTTTGCTTTTCTGCCACATTGTCAATGCCCGTTCCGTGCCTTTCGAATGTCGCCACATACGTCGCATCGCCAACCACAGAAACGACCCCCGGCTCCCAGCCTATGAAGACGAAAAAGTCATCGCCATCATTGGGCTTGACAGGAGTTTCGCCGCGGTATTCCGGCATTGTACCATACTCGAGCGTGTCAATCTGCAAGAGCGTACTGTCTTCATTTACAAACATCACTACGTACGTATTCACAACACTGTCGTATGTCGCAGTGTAAGTTGCATCTGCTATCACATCCACAACACTTGGGCTCCAGCCGACAAAGGAGTACGTGTATTGGGCTGTCGCTTGTTTGGTAGGCGTAGTGCCACGGAACTCTGGCAATCTGCCATACTCCATGGTATCCAACTGCAGTAACGTACTATCCTCATTGAGGAACATGATGACATACTTGTTGACTACGCTGTCGTATGATGCGGTATATGTGGCAGAACCTGTCACTTCTACGATAGCCGGACTCCATCCTCTGAAAGTATATGAGTATTGAGCATTACTAGGCTTATATGGTGTCTGACCATTGTAAACGGGTGTTGTTCCATAGTCTACATATGTCTCTTGGAGGATAATGCCATCCGCGTTAACAAAAGTAATAGGATATTGATGGGTAATACTATTAAATTGCGCAACGAATACTTTATCCTCATTAATCCACGTGTCTGAAGGAGAGGGATTCCAACCGCGGAACACATATACAAATTGAACTGTCGATTGTCTAGCCGGCGTCTCCCCTATATAATATGCTTCGTGTCCATACTCGACTGAATCTTGTTGTAAGATAGTCCCATCATAATTTTGAAAAATAACGTTGTACTTGTTGAGTATATATTCGTATTGTGCATAATAATACGCAGTCATGGTTACAGGTTCTATCGTTGGAGACCATCCTGTAAACACATAATAAAACCCCTCACCTCCATCCTTAGTAGGTGTCTCGCCAGTATATACGGGAATCTCTCCTGAGGGAACACCTTTTTTTTGTAAGAGGGAACTATCCGCGTTGTAAAAATATACATCATATCCTGGGACGAAATATGCCGTCAAAACAGTATCACTATCTAGGATAATTGTACGAGGATTATCCGCATTGCCATCACTCCAATACCTAAAGAGATATCCATCATTCTCTAATACCTCAAGAATTGCTGTATCACTCTCACAATTCGGGAACGTAGTAAGAGTGACAGATCCCATAGATGTGTTTTCTGAAGCAGCAGAAATGAAATGATTGAATTCGACGACATTCGTGAAATAACTCCATCCCGCATCAGCTCGGTAGGTTTCGGCAGAACCACATGGTACGCAAATTGAAACTTGAGTGGGACAATTTGCAAAAGAGTTGTTCGTAGTAGGTGGTGTTATGGATTTACATATTATCTGTTGTAAACTAATGCAAGAATCAAATGCATTATCCCCAATGCTTGTGACATTATTGGGAATGGTGACAAATGTTAAGTTGCTACAATTATGAAAAGATTCATATCCAATGCTTGTGACGCTGTATCCAATAGTAACAGAAGTTAATCCGGTGCACCCCTCGAAAGCATACATTTCGATACTTGTAACGCTATCGGGAATAATGACGGATTTCAGCTCTATGCAATTGCGGAAAGTTTCGTTTTTAATTATTTTAACGCCATTACCAATAGTCAAAGATTTTAATCTGCAGCAATCACGGAAAGCTCTTCCTCCAATACTTGTAACGCTGTTGGGGATAGTGATGGAAGTTAAGTTGATGCAACCATAGAAAGCATATTCTCCAATACCTGTGACACTGTTGGGAATTGTAACAGAAGTCAAACCGCTACATCCATAGAAAGCATTACTCCCAATGCTTGTGACACTATTGGGAATTGTAACAGAAGTCAAACCGCTGCAACCACGGAAAGTATACCCCTCAATCCTAGTGATGCTGTTGGGGATGGTGACAGTGGTTAATCCGCTGCATCGTTCAAAAGCACTTCCTCCAATGCTTGTTACGCTGATGGGGATTTCAATAGAGGACAAACTGCTGCAAAGTTCGAAAGCATTATTCCCAATACTTGTTACGCTGTTGGGGATATTGATGATGGCCAAACTACTGCACCAGAAGAATGCGCGATTTCCAATACTTTTGACGTTATTCCCTATTGTGACAGAAGTTAAGTTGCTACAAAGTCTGAAAGCACTACTCCCAATGCTTTTAACGCTATCTCCTATTATATATTCGGTTACTTGATAACCAAAAATCATTCCAAGATTTGAAGATGTACTAACGATAGAATCCGAATTCAGTTCCACAGAGATTAGATTAGTACAACCGGAGAATGCATCAGTTCCAATACTAGTGACACTATTTGGGATTTCAATAGAGGTCAAACTGCTACAACCCGAGAATGCACTATTCCCAATGCTTGTTATGCTGTTGGGGATAGTGACAGATCTTAATCTATTGCAACCATAGAAAGCATAATTACCTATACTTGTAACATTCTCTCCTAACAGATAATCTGTAACTTGTGAGCCAAAGATGGTTTTCAAATTTGAAGATGATGTATGGGCTTTGCTAACGATAGAGTCTGAATTCAGTACAACGGTGACCAAATTTGTACAACCGGAGAACACATCGATCCCAATACTTGTGATGCTATTGGGGATTATGATGGAGTCTAAACTGCTGCAACCATAGAAAGTACTAACACCAATACTTGTGACGCTGTCGGGAATAGTAATGGATGTTAATCCGCTACAACCCGAGAATGCACTATTCCCAATACTTGTTACGCTGTTGGGAATGGTGACAGAAGTTAAGCCGCTGCAACCATAGAAAGCTCCGTGTCCAATACTTGTAACACTATTAGGAATACTGATAGAGTCTATACCACTGCACCCCTCAAAAGCGCTATTCCCAATGCTTGTTACGCTGATGGGGATTTCAATAGAGGTTAAACTGCTACAACCATAGAAAATTCTGTATCCAATACTTGTGACGCTGTTAGGAATGGTGACAGAAGTTAATCCGCTGCAACCATAAAAAGCATTACTTCCAATATTTGTAACACTATTAGGAATGTTGACGAAGTTTAAACTGCTATAGTCATAGAAGGTATACTCTCCAATGCTTGTAATGTTATCGCCTAACACATAACCTGTAACTTGTGGACCAAAAATGGTCTTCAAATTTGATGATGATGTATGGGCTTTGCTAACGATAGAGTCTGAATTCAGTACAACGGAGATAAGATTTGTACAACCAGAAAAAGCATCGGTTTCAATATTAGTGACGCTGTTGCCAATGGTAGCTGCGGTTATTCTGCTGCAACCATAGAAAGCGCCATTCTCAATGCTTGTGACGCTGTTGGGGATTTCAATAGAGGTCAAACTGCTACAACCCGAGAATGCATTATTCCCAATACTTGTTACGCTGTTGGGAATTTCAATAGAGATTAAACTGCTGCAATTCTCGAAAGTACTAGTTCCAATACTTGTGATGCTGTTGGGGATTGTGACGGAAGTTAATCCGCTGCAATTTTTGAAAGCATACCCCCCAATGCTTGTGACGTTGTTGGGAATAGCAATGGATGTCAGTCTGTTACAACCATAGAAAACTGCGTTCCCAATACTTGTGACGCTGTTGGGGATAGTGACAGATCTTAATCTATTGCAACCATAGAAAGCATAATTACCTATACTTGTGACGCTATCGCCTAATACATAACCTGTGACTTGTGAGCCAAAAATGGTTTTCAAATTTGAAGATGATGTATGGGCTTTGCTAACGATAGAATCCGAATTCAGTTCAACTGTAAACAGCCCCGTACAGTAGTAGAAAGCATTACTCCCAATACTTGAGACGCTATTGGGGATGGCGATAGAGGGTAAACTACTACAATTCTCGAAAGCACTACCTCCAATACTTATGACGCTGTCGCCAATAGTGACAGAAGTTAGTCCGCTGCAATTACGAAAAGATTCATATCCAATGCTTGTTACGCTATTGGGGATTGTCACAGAAGTTAAACTGCTACACCCCGTGAAAGCATAGTCTCCAATGCTTGTGACGCTGTTGCCAATGGTAACAGAGGTTAATCCTCTGCAACCATAGAAAGCGCGACTTCCAATACTTGTTACACCATTATAAATAGTAACCATAGTAATCGAAGAATAAGAGGACTCCCAAGGCAAATGATCTGCCAACTCGAAATTCGTCATATCTCCAATACCAGAGATTGTCAGGACACCATTCTCCAGCGTCCAAAACAGATGGTCACCGCAAGTGCCGCTGGTTTGGGCGGTTATGTCACTAAGACCAGCAATAAAAGCAATTGCAAATATTAGGAATGTTTTTTTCATAAAATTAGACATATCTTGCTGTGATTGCAATTAATTTCATATACTGATTCCTGTAAAATTCTCATCTTGAAATTTTTCTTTCTCGAGAATGAGTTCGCCCAAAGTGCGTTCACCGAGAAGAACTTGATATATGGCTTGCCTTTTTTGAGGTGAGAGCGGTAATTTGTCTAAAACGGCATCTGTTAATTCTTCAGGAATAATCAACCATGTTGCATATTGTCTAACAGACGGTGTCCCTTGACCGCCATAAAACCAGCGAATACCTAAACATGGACTTTCATCCCAATGTAACAAAACGATTGCCCATCTTTGGTCTATATCTTTGTGAATGACCAGCCAAGGGCCATATACCCTTTCCTGCGGAGAGTTGATTTTCAAAATCTCAGCATTTGACTCTAATGGAAATGTTGTTCCAGCGTTCTGCATATACAATAACGTTAAAGCCCCCGTCTAACACCTTCCGGGATTGGTATAAGTTATATACATAAACCAAAGCGCGGACTTTTGTTCGCTTCATTTGACATTTGAGGTTCTGGACGGACCCTACACTTCAAAATCTACGCAAAAGCCCACGCCGGAAGCGTGAGCGTTTGTAGCTTTTACTTGAAGTGTAATTGATCATTGAAATTGTCCAGATTTCAAATGTCAAGTTCAGCTTATAACGCTTTAATTTAGTATGTAGTGCGCTCCGCTGAGCGCGGTGTTATTTTGTGCGGCGGGAGGCCGCAGGATTATCTTACTTGTTTCAAGATATCTTCAGCGTTGATGCTTAAGAGGCTGACTGCGGAGAGTTTGCGGCCCATGTCCTTCCGTGAGTAACTGCCTTTGTTTTGAACTGTTAAGAAATTCTTAACTGTTGCGCTCTCGGTTAGCTCTCCTTCTTTAAAAATGTTGCGAATATGCATGCTGACATTCGGTTTTGTTGTGTCAAACAACGTAACCATCTGTTGCTGCGTCAACCACACTGTCTCATCCGCAAGTTGCACCTCTAACTTGACAGCATCGTCATCGCTTCGATAGATGACCACCGACTCGTTTTTGGGATTATATGGCACCAAGCCTTCGTTCATGATATCACGTCATTTATCATTTTCGGCTGCAAAGTTAATGCTTTTTTCTGATATATGCAAGTCTTTTGGTAAAAAAATGAAGGAGAAAACAGAATTATTCGGCAAGGAGGGGCGGAAACAGAAGGAAACGGATAGTGAGGGGGCGGAAATGTTGTACCTTTGTCGGTGAAAACGACAGAGCCCCACATCAACCTTCTTGCCGGTGGCGCTGTAGCGGGTGCCGTCGGGCATGAGGATGAAGAGATTGCCGTCCTCCAGAATCTTCTGCGGTTGCTGTTCGTCCATCGGCACGAGGATAACGGGTTCGTCAAGCGTGCCGTAGTGAGAATCGGGAGAGTAGTTGACGATTTGGCGATTTATTGACGATTTGGCAACATTGACGATTGCTAATTCTTGCCCGTCAGAGGTCATGAAGCGAATCTCTTCCGGTCGGTCGGCGCTGATCGTGAGGAAGAAGAGCGTGTCGCCGGCCACTATTTGCGGAGAGGCGATGCCTGCGAGTTTGTCGGCCACGTAAACGTGGAGTCGAGCGTCAAGGGTCAAGGGTCGAGCGTCAAGGGTCGAGAGACGAGCAATCATCGTCATGTTGGTGGCCGCGTCGGGATTGCGGAACGCAGGGGCGTTGGCGGTCTGCGGGAGGTCGTCGGTGGAGGCGGGATAGGTGAAGGACACTCTCTCCGAAGCCTGACGGTAGAAGAGGTATCCTCGGCCGGGCTGGAGGTAGGTGAGGTTGCCCTCCCACTTGCCGTTGGCGGAGAAGAACGCAAACTCGTCGTGGCTCTTGACGATATCGCCTTCGGTGGCGTGCGGGAAGTAGTCGGTTAGGGCGTCGCGCAGGTTCATGTTGTCGGTGCGGAGATACGGCAGCACGTTCCATCCTTTGCGCAGGGAAACGGTGCGCTCTTCCTCGGGCGTCGTTGTAGCGGCAGAACGTGCCCGTGGCGGGACTCTTGATTTCGTCATTGAGGTTGAAGCCTGTGTCGGCCGTCAGGGTGTTGTTGACCTGGCTGTCGCCTGTGGGTTTGACGCAGAACGAGGTCCACGTCCATCCCGCGTCGAGTTGGATAGCCTGCATCATGGCGTTGGAGGTGCGGAGGTGTACGGGTTCATCGGGCGGGCATCCCAGACATGCGTTCTCGCGGAAGAGGAGAGCCACATCGGATGAGAGCAGGTGAGTCTTAGCTGTGCTGTACCGCCACAGCCGTGCGGTGAGAGGCCGGTTGTTGAGCGAGGCATCGCCATAGACCGTTATATAGACGTATCCGCGTGTGTAGGCTTCGCCGCTTATGACGCCCTTGCCGAGCATCTCTCCTCCGGAGAAGATGCCTACCACATCGCGTGTGTCGGTGTCGATAGACTCCGTTCCGTCCCGGTCGATGATGATCTGCGCGCGGAGCGACATGTTCTGTTTGTACTTGCGTGTGTCGATATCCTCCCACGGGCACGTGTTGGTGGCCTCGAGGTTGATGACGAGTGACTCGGAGAGTCCGTTGTCGTCGGTGAGGAAGACGACGGCATTGTGTTGTCCGGGCTTGAGTCCCTTTTTGACAGTAAAGGTAATGAACTCCTCTTCCTTAGCCTCCAATGTGCCTTGTTCGGGCGTGCAAAGCAACCATTCGGGCAGGTTGTCGATGGTGTACTGTCGTGTCATGCCGGTGGTATTGGAGATGCCGACGCGGAAGGTGTGGTCCTGTGTCGCGTCGAGCACCTGTTCGTCCACGCGTCGTGCAGCCCAGCGTAGGCTGTTGAGGTCGGCATAGACGCTCCAGGAAACAGGTGAGACGAGTCGGTTGCCGTTGAGGTCCTCGACGTCTCGTACGGTGAGGTAAACCGTGCGCTTGTTGATTTCGCGGTCCTGCATCTTGAGACTGATGAGGAGCTCCTCGTCGTGGTACGTCCAGGTGAAATGGAGGTTAGTGAGTTGTCCTCGGTCGGCCACAGGTGCGTAGTTGTGTTTGTCGGCCTGTGCGGTGATGTCTCCCTGCACGAGCGGCATCACTTTCTTGACGACGTTGCCATTGTGGTCTTTAAAGACACGTTGGTCATTGGTTGAGAAGACCTGTTCCATCACGTTGCTCGCGTTGCGTCTCATTTCGGAGAACGTCAAAAGCGCCACCAATCCCATCTCGTCGCCGTTAGGTGTCGACCGGTAGCACTCGCTGATGAGGTCGGCGGGCAGTGCCTGCTCGAAGAGGCACACATCGTCGATGTTGCCCATGAGTCCCTTGCCGAGACAGATCTTCGTGCCGCTTAGTGCGCCGAGGCCGGAAACGGAGAAGGTCCCTATTACACGGTTGTCGAGGTAAAGCGTGCCCACGTTGCGCGCCTTGCTGACCGCGAGGGCCACATGGTGCCATGCCCCGCCGGTGATGTCGGCCTGTGCGCCTATGTTGATGTCGTCCTGGCGGAAGAACAAGCGCCCAAACTCATAACCCACTTCCATTGTAACCGAATCGCCAAGAGCGGTAGAGAACAGCGTAATAGAGTCCTCCTGCGCGTTGTCGGAGCGGAACCAGAACATCAGGGTGTAGTCCTGTGCCGCCGAGCGTGAGAACGACTCGGGCTTAAGCATAATCGGAGCGCCTGTCAGTGCCACGGAGATACCCTGCGGGTTGGTCCAACTGAGGCCCTCTCCGGAGAGCGTCGCACCCGAGGCCAAGTCGGTGAGTTGCGAGCCGGAGCCCTCGTTCATCGGATAATAGTCCATGAGTTCGTGCTCGTAGCCGGTCAAGCGCCGCAGATGGGTGTTGCTTATCTCGTCGGGCGTGAGTGCCTTGGTCCACACGCGCACTTCCATCATATGGCCGCGATAAACAGCATCATTGGAGAACAGACCTTTGCCGAACCGCAACGGGGCTATCTCATTCTGCAGCATATACGGCGTCACACTCGTCTCATCGCCGGTGATGTCCTTCGTGCCGGCGTAGAAACGCACGGTTTCCTGATTAAAGTTGTACACCATAATTACGCGGGTGAAGTCAGTGGCGGAGAGTTCTTCCATCTGACGCGAACGCAGCCGCACCACCTCTTTCTCGTCGTCCTTGAGGATAACCGCCAGACGGTTGTCCGACGTAAGCATGAACTGCAGGTAGTTGACGGAGTCGCCATGAGCAAAGAGCACCATGTCGCGGCCCTTGTCGGCCGGACGTATCATCATATCCACAGTCAGGTCGGTGATTGCCAGTTCGCGGCCGGCGGTGGACTGCAGGAACTGGTAGTCGTTGCCGCCCAGATAGAGCGATGTGGACTGAGTGATACCGGTGGCATTGGTGACGCCGCGCAGTTGGAAATGGTTGTCCTCATCAAGCCAGTTGCCGGCTATGGGTTCACTGAAGCGGAGCGAGATATTGTCCTCGAGGGTGAGTATCCCGTTGGCGGGCTGTGCTTTGCCGAAGAGCACAGGCGGACGCGTGTCTTTGATACCGCTAACCACCGACGAGGACTTGGTCACGAATCCGGATCCGTAGCGGCAGCAGCTGTCGGCGCGCAGGTCGTA
>ONXE01000200.1 GCA_900321775.1 uncultured Bacteroidales bacterium | reverse complement strand
CACCTCCTGATTGAGACTATCGGGAGAGGTGCCATATCGGACCACAGCTTCGGTCGGGCAGGTCTCTTCTGCCATCTGCCAGAGGACCTTGACCGAGGACGTGGTCGGTGACATGGAATACGGTTTCTTGTAAGGATTATAGTCGCCCGTTTGTGCACTCGTTGTGCAAGCTGCCGTCAAGGCGGACAGCAGCAGCACAACAAGTGTTTGGGTAAGGCGACACATAATTAACAATTAACAATTAATAATTAATAATTAATAATTAACAATTAATATTTTATTAATTGAGGGGAGTACCGTGCGGTTTGGTGCGAACTACACGCATGGTGTTGAACAAGGTGACATTGCCCTCGTCGTCGTCAGCGGTGTAGGAGTTGAACTCAATGCAATCGTCCTTGACGGTGATCTTCGTGAACGAAGGTGCCTCGGGCTGGCCGAACATGCCGGTGAAGAGGTCGAAATAGTTGGGCACGTCGTGCTTGCCGTTTACAAAGTCCTGATCCATACGTTCGCGGCTGTGCGGATAGTAACGCTTGCGTCCGCAGGTCGCGCCGATGAAATAGAGCGTTCCGTCGTCGGTACGGTAGGTACCGCCCTTGTAACCGGTGCGGTTCTTGTTGTCGTCCACAGGCACTACCTCGCGATCGGTGATAGCGCTCAGAATAGGTTTGACACTATCGGGGTCAACCGGGCCGATAACTTCGTAGGTATGGTCATGACCTTGCAGGGCCACATCAATCTCGCAGTCTTTCATCGTCGGCAGCATACAAGCGCGGAACAACGGCGGTTCTTCGTCGGTGGAGTGGTCGGAGCCGGAGAAGAGGTTGAAGTGTGCCAGCGAGAAACGGTACTTGGTGTTGAGATTCTGACGAACCTGCTCGCGGAACCATGGGCTGATATGGTCAGTCAGATACTCCGAGGTCTTGTTGGTATAGCTGTAATCCTCACGCCAGAAGTCCTGCATCGAGAAGACCAGGAACAATGCGTCGCCATAGACGAAGCTATAGACTATACCCTCGAACTGGGGCTTGGCCGTGATCATCACGTTGAACTCGTTGTCTGTATTGAAGTGGAAAGTATAGTTGAGGTTATTGCTGTCGTCGTGGTTGCCGTCGGTAGGAGCAATAGGCATCTTCATGATAACGGGTTTGAGTGACTCTTCGAACCATCTCTCCCATTCCCACTCGCTGTTTGCAGCCGAGCCATCCTCGACAAAGTCACCCGGGAAGACGCAGAAACGAGCCTCGGGGACAGTCTTGACTGCAGCCATGGCACAACGACGAGCGTACTTGATATACTCGGGGTTCATGATATGACTGTCGGACATGTAGATGAAGGAGAACTCACCCTGCGAAGCGTCTTCGGTGCGGAACCGGGCTATCTCACTCCAGTGTCCGGGGAAACCACAACGCCAACTGTACGCGGTGCCGGGAGTAAGGCCTGTAGCCACGGCCTTATGACTGATGTATTTGTATTTTTCGCCTTTGGACAGTCCGGAAGCTGTGGCTAAATATTTGCAAATGCCTACATAGCGAAGGGCTTTGGTTCGAGTAGCGTTAGCCTCGAAGGAGATTACGCCTGCGCCGGATTCGAAGTCGGCCTCCGTAGCATCTTCGCTGGCGATGAGCTGAACCATACCGTCGTTGATACTGTCGTTAGTAAACCAGCAGAAACCCATACGCGAATGCGGGTCGCCGTTGATGGTGGCCACCATGCAATAGGGTTCTTCTTTGCCCACCAATTCGTCCACGCAGTCATACATAGCCTGAATGTTGGCCTCGGACATGTTGCTACGGGCTTTGGTCATTGCGACACAAAGGGGAGTATAACTCGGAACGGTGTACTTGTATGAAGGATACATCAATGCTACCGAGTCCACAATCGTGAGTGGCACTACTGTGTCAATAGGAATAGTATCGGTATCCACTACCGGAGGATCGGGAATAACCGGGTTGTCGGGTTTGCACGCTACAAAAAGCAGGCAAAAGGCCATAAACAAATAATAGAACTTTTTCATATCAGTGTACTATTTTAAGTGTATTAAACAATTCGGTTGTGCCGTTTGGCAGCACTTTGAATGACTCGAGAAGGAGGTACTGGCGGGTGACGGTCACGCGGGTGTAAGAAGGCGCTCCGGGCTGGCCGAACATGCCGGTAAAGAGATCGAAATAGTTGTCCACCTTGTGGATATGTTTGGACGCGTCCATCTCTTCGCGGGTGAGGGGCGTATAGCGCTTTTCTCCGCAAGTAGCGCCGATGAAATAAAGCGTGCCGTTTTTGACATTGTAGATACCGTCCTTGTAGCCGGTGATGTTGGTCGGAAAGACGGTTTGAACCCGCTCGCGCTGACTGATGGCGCTGAGGATAGGTTTGCGGGTGTTGGGGTCAACCGGGCCGATTACCTCGTACGTATGGTCATGTCCCTGGAGCACCAGGTCGATATGACAATCTTTCATCACGGGCAACATCGTGGCGCGAAGGAGCGGTGTCTCTTTGTCGCGCTGATGGTCGGAGCCGGAGAAGAGGTTCTTGTGCACGAGTCCCACGCGCCACTCGGCGTTGGGAGCTGCTGCCACCTGCCGGCGGAACCAGTCGCCCAGGTCACGCTCCAGGTACTCCGAAGTGAGCGTCTCATAACTGTAGTCGCCGCGCCAGAAATCCTGCTCGGAGAAGGCAATCAGTTGCAGGTCACCATAGGTGAAACTGTAGTTGATACCGGCAAACTGCGGACGCACGCGGGTCTGAAGATTGAAGGAAGTGTCGGTGTTGAAATGGTAGTTGTAGTTGAGGAGCGGGGTGTCATCGTGGTTGCCGTCAGTAGGCACAATCGGCATTTGCATAATCACAGGCTTGAGAGCCTCTTCGAACCATCTTTCCCACTCCCAC
>ONXE01000050.1 GCA_900321775.1 uncultured Bacteroidales bacterium | reverse complement strand
CGGCAAGAAAATCAGCGTGGACGAATACAACGCGCAGTGCCGCAGCGAGGTGATGAAATACACCAAGGAGTGGACTGCGCTCACCAAGCAGATGGGCTATTGGGTGGACTTGGACAACCCGTACATCACCTACGACAACAAGTACATCGAGACACTATGGTACCTGCTCAAGCAACTCTACGAGAAGGGCTATCTGTACAAGGGTTATACTATCCAGCCCTACTCTCCCGCCGCCGGCACGGGCCTCTCGTCACACGAGCTCAACCAGCCCGGCTGCTACCGCGACGTGAAGGACACGACGTGCACGGCGCAGTTCCTCTTGAAGGACTTGAAGGATTTTAAGGACCTTAGGGTCTTTATGCTCGCCTGGACGACCACGCCTTGGACGTTGCCAAGCAACACGGCACTTTGCGTCGGCCCGAAGATCGACTACGTGGCCGTGAAAGGCGAGAATCCCTATACCCACGCCGAGGCCATCTATATCCTGGCTCAGGAACGCCTCAGCGCTTACGCCAAAGAGTTAGGTGAACAGCCCGAGATCCTGGCCAACTACAAGGGCGCCGACTTGGTTGGCCTGCGCTATGAGCAACTCTTCCCGTGGGTGGACCCGATTGACCTGCAGGACGGCAAGATCATCAACCGCAAAGCAGACGCTTTCCGCGTTATTCCGGGAGACTACGTCACTACGGAGGACGGTACGGGCATCGTGCATATCGCCCCCACCTTTGGTGCCGACGACAAACGCGTAGCCGATGCTGCCGGAGTGCCTGCACTATATATGCTGACCAAGAACGGCGAGACACGCCCGATGGTGGACTTCACCGGCAAATACTGGCTGGTGGAAGATTTGGACGAAGCATTTGTGAAAGAAGCCGTCAACACCGACAAATACAGCATCTACGCAGGCCAGTGGGTAAAGAATGCCTACGACCCCAAATATACCGTGGACGGCCGTTACGACGAGGCCGCAGCGCAGAAAAACGAGAACCTTGATGTCCGCCTTTGCATTGAGATGAAAGGCGACGGACGTGTCTTCAAGATTGAGAAACACGTCCACAACTACCCGCACTGCTGGCGTACAGACAAACCCGTTCTCTATTATCCGCTTGACTCGTGGTTCATCCGCTCCACCAAGGCACGTGACCGCATGATTGCCCTCAACAACACCATCCATTGGCAGCCCGAATCCACGGGCACAGGACGTTTCGGCAAGTGGCTCGAGAACCTCAACGACTGGAACCTGAGTCGTTCGCGTTACTGGGGCACGCCGCTACCTATCTGGCGCACAGAGGATGGCAAGGAAGAGTTGTGTATCGGCTCGATTGAGGAACTCTTCCACGAGATTGACAAAGCCATTGCCGCAGGATTCATGAAGGCCAACCCCTGGCCGAACTTCAAGGTGGGAGACTACTCCAAGGAGAACTACGACCCCAAGAACATCGACCTGCATCGGCCTTACGTGGATGGAATTGTCCTCGTCAGCCCTTCGGGCAAGCCCATGCGCCGCGAACTCGACCTTATCGATGTGTGGTTCGACTCCGGCGCCATGCCCTATGCGCAGAACCACTACCCGTTTGAGAATCAGGACCTTCCGCGCACGGCAGACTTCATCTCCGAAGGTGTGGACCAAACCCGCGGCTGGTTCTTCACCCTCCATGCCATCCACACGATGATAGAGGACTCCGTGGCTTTCAAGAACGTTATCTCCAACGGTCTCGTCCTGGACAAAAACGGCAACAAGATGTCCAAACGTCTCGGAAACGCTGTGGATCCCTTCGGAGCACTCGACAAATACGGCGCCGACCCTGTCCGTTGGTATATGCTCACCAACTCGTCGCCTTGGGAGAACCTAAAGTTCGACCCCGAAGGTGTGGACGAGATTCGCCGTAAGTTCTTCGGCACACTCTATAACACCTACTCCTTCTTCGCATTGTATGCGAATGTAGATGGCTATGAGCCTAATAAGGCCAATAAGCCCAATTGGGCCAATAAGGAGTTCACCGAGATTGACCGCTGGATCCTCTCGTGCCTCAACTCGCTCATCAAAGATGTCACGGCCTACTACGAGGCTTATGAGCCGACCAAGGCCGGGCGCGCTATCAGCGATTTTGTACAGGAGAATCTCTCCAACTGGTACGTGCGCCTCAACCGCAAGCGTTTTTGGGGCGGAGGCATGAGTGACGACAAACGCGCAGCGTATGACACCCTCTACACTTGCCTCGTGACGGTAGCACAACTTATGGCCCCCAACGCGCCTTTCTTTGCCGACAGACTTTACCGCGACCTGACAGGCACCAACGAGTCTGTGCATCTGAGCACCTGGCCCACAGCCGACGAGACTCTCATCAACAAAGATGCCGAGCGCTCCATGGCTCTTGCACAGGATGCTACGTCCATGATTCTCTCGCTGCGCAAACGGGCCGAGAAAAACGTACGTCAGCCCTTGCAGAAAGCCGTTATTCCGGCTCCCGACGAGGCTACGCTTCAGGCCCTCAACAAGGTGGCAGACCTCATCCGCTCCGAAGTCAACGTCAAAGAACTGGATATCGTCTCCAAAGAGGACAGCACTATTCAGTTAATCAAGAAGATCCGCCCGAACTTCAAAGTGCTCGGCAAGAAAGCCGGCAAGCAGATGAAAGACCTTGCTGCCGCCATTGCCGCCATGTCACAGGAAGACATCGCCAAAATGGAGGCCGAAGGCACTTTCGACTTGAAACTGACAACTGGCAACTGGACGATAGTCTCCGAAGATGTTGACATCTTTACGGAAGATATGCCGGGCTGGCTCGTCATGAGCGACGGTTTCCTCACTATCGCTTTGGATATCGAACTCACCGACAGCCTCATCGAAGAAGGTATAGCGCGCGAACTCATCAACCGCATCCAGAACCTTCGCAAGGCCTCCGGACTCGAGATAACCGACCGTATCGACGTGGTCTTCGAGCGCAACGACAGCATCAACGCCGCAGTGGAACATTTCAGCGAGTATATTGCTTCGCAAGTGTTGGCCAACGGCATTACCATCGCAGACAGCCTGTCCGAAGGCACGCTCGTTGAAGACATGAACATCAAAGTACAGATTACTAAATCCAACGCAAAATGAAACGCAACCCCACTCCTTGCTTTGCTCTTTTAGCGAAGCGGTCTTTGTTCTTTGTTCTTTCCTTCGCTTCGCTCCGGACGATCTGCTTCGCCGTGCTTTGCTCCCTGTTCTTTACCGCCTGCGGCATGTTCCCCGGACAGGAAAAGAACTACACCGCCTCGGACCTCAACGGAACATGGACGGAAGACACCAATCCGCAGTGCTTCTGGGTATATTCGCTCAGCAAAGACGACTCGGGCGAGTACTATTGGGGAAAAACCTGGGACGAAGCAGAAGATGTTTATGAAAGTGATGTTGACGCTGATTTTCACGGCAACGGTTGGTTCAAATGGAGCATCAACAACAACAACCTGGTTCAACTGCATATGATGAACATCAGCGAGGCTTCGCCTGCAAAGACCTACACGGTTACTTCTTGTACTTCAACCACGCTTGAGTTGAAGGATACGTATGGCAAAACTCTAACCTATAAGAAAGTGAAGTGAAAAAGTTCTTCAAAATACTCGGCATAACGCTCGCTTCCATAGTGGGCCTTGCCGTTGTAGCCGTGTTTGGTGCCGTGTACATCGTCTTCACTCCCAAGCACATCACCCCTGTCATCAACAAGGTGGCGAAAGATTACATCACCTGTCCGTACCAACTCAACGATGTGGAACTGACGTTCTTCTCTACTTTCCCCGAGTTTGGGCTGCGCACGGGTAAAGTATTGATTGTCAACCCGACTGAAGGCGCACCCTCCGACACGCTGCTGATGGCGGACCATTTAGTGGCGCGCATCGAACTGAAGCAACTCATCAAAGAGGGTTGCATCAACATCCGCGAAGTGGCCATTCAGAAAGCCATGGCTAACGTCTTCATCGCCGAGGACGGCAAGACTAATTTCGACATCCTCAACCTTCCGCCCGACACGGTAGAAGAGGACACTACGGCCGGGTTCATCCGCTGCATCCGCATCGAAGACCTGCGTTTGGCAGTTGAGGCAGACCAACTCACGTTCGTTGACCTCAAAGACACCATCAGCGCCACGCTACACAACGTGAGCATCGGGCTGAAGGCGGATGACCGGGACTCGCTCATAGCGGGCAATCTGAGCCTTGCCTTCCCCAGCCTCAGCGCCAACTACAAAGGTGTGGACTACGCCTCCAACCTGAACTTCAGTTTCAACACGCCTTTCGAAGCCACTATCCTTTGGAACGACAGCGCGCTTGGCGTGGACTCGGCGCACATTACCCTCAACGAGGCCAAACTGGCTGTCAACCAGTTCCTTATCGATCTGACAGGAGAAGCAACCATATTGCCCGAGATTGACGTTGATATGCGCCTGCGCACCAACACCTGGGTTATCAGCGAACTGCTGGCTCTCGTGCCGGAGCAAATCTTCGCCATGCCAGCGGAAATCAAAGCCGACGGTAGCGCCTCCTTGCGCGCACACGTACACGGAAAATATAATGAGTCGTCTTTCCCCCTCATATGGGCGCACGTCAACCTCTCAAATGCTACGGGCGAGTACAGCGAGTTGCCCTACACGGTTGAGAACCTGGAAGGCAATGCCGACCTTAGTCTTGACCTCAACCACCACTACGCCGAAGCCACACTGAACGCCCTGCGGGCAGATGTCATGTCTTCCTCCGTGGCCGTGACAGGACAAGTCAAGGATATCCTGGGCAACATGCTCCTGGACCTCAACCTTGATGCGGACCTCAACCTGCCCGACGCCGCGTACTTCTTCCCCAAGAACACCACAGCCAAAGGCCGCGCCGAGGGCACCATCCGCCTCAAGATGCTGTTGGAGGACCTCAAGAACAAAAACCTCACCAAAGGCAATATTGCCGGTGATCTGCGCGTTCGCGGCCTCAGCGCGACGATGGACTCGATGTCGGTGAACGCGCCCAAGGCCAACCTCACTTTTGCTATTCCCAATGCCATTACGCCCAAGAAAACCGACAAACAGGCGGTCAGCCGGCGGGGTAACCTCGATTTCCTCTCAGGAAAAATAGGCTTACCCGCAGGATTGAATTTCGTGATGACCGATGGTCCCGAAGCCCGTCTGGAGGCGACCACTCTCAACATCCAACTGGGTGATATCCTCAATAAAACGGTGCTTTACGCCGATTTGGACGTCCTGTCCGACCATATCGAAGGCCGTATGACTGAGCGTGACTCGCTGGGCCGTATCATCCGCGCGGAAGGAACGCTTCATAAGCCCAACCTCTGCGGATACGTGGAGTACGACATGAAGGACTCGACCAAAGTGCCGACTCTGGCTCTCGACTTCGACCTCGAGCACCTCAAGGGCATGTACGACACGATAGCTATGGACGCTACCAAGCCCCGAGGCGCAGTCTCGATGCGCGCATCCAAAAGCGACAAGACCTTGCCCGAAGTGCAGATCCGACTCAACCTCAACGAAATGGAAGCCGACCTGGGGGAAGCACTGGCGCTCACCACAGGCTTGCTGGCAGTCAACGCCCATGCGCAGCAAAGCCGAAACAAGGAGAACGTGCTCCTCGAATGGAATCCGCAACTCAACTTCGATATCCAGCGGGGGTACTTTGCGTTCAATCCCAACACGCTTGAACTGCCTATACGCGTACCCGAGATACGTTTCGCTTACTCGAACCAGACTTTCGACATCGACACCGCACGCGTCGAATTGGGTAACTCCAACTTCTCCCTCTCGGGCAAAGTGTCCAACATCGGCCCGTGGTTGGAAGACAAAGGTCTGCTGACGGGCAACCTAAATTTCACCTCGTCGATGGCCGACATCGACCAACTGCTGGACCTCACCTCGGGTGTCGGCAGTTCGGATGAGCCCGCAGAGACTGTGGAAGAAGAGACCACCGATGCCAACCCGTACATGGTGCCGAAGGGCGTGAATCTCACGCTGAACACGCATATTCAGGAGGCTCGCGCGCTGAACCACGACGTGCACAACCTAAAAGGACGCGTGTACGTCAACGACGGCCTGCTGGTGCTGGAACAGATGGGTTTCATCTGCAAGGCCGCGCGGCTGGAACTGACAGCCATGTACAAGACGCCCCGCAAGAACCACATCTACACGGGCCTCGACTACCACATGTATGACATCAACGTAGCCGAACTCGTGGACCTCATTCCGCAAGTGGACACACTGTTGCCGATGTTGCGCGCCTTCAAAGGTGCCGCAGAGTTCCACCTGGCCGCAGAGACCTACCTCAACGGATACTACGAGATCAAGCCCTCCACCACCCGCGGGGCATGCTCTATTCAGGGAAAAGACCTGACCGTGCTCGACGGAGAGACCTTCTCGAAGATAGCCAAACTGCTGACTTTCAAGAAATCCACCGAGAACAAGATTGATTCTATCTCTGCCGAGATCACCCTCTTCAAGAAAGAAGTGGATGTCTATCCGTTCCTGATCACGATGGACAAGTGGATGGCGGCCGTGGGTGGGCAATACAAACCCTACGACAAAGCCGACCAGCATAACTACCATATCTCGCTGCTTAACCCGCTCTACCTGGGCGTGGATGTCGTAACAGACCCCAAGAACAGCGACAATCTGAAGATCAAGCTGGCCAAATGCAAGTACGCCAAGGATTTCAAGCCGGTCTTCACCAAAGTGGTGGATACGCAGGCAATGGACATACGCAAACTTATCCGGTCGTCCCTTACTGCCAAAAAAGATAATGAATAAACAAGAACAGATATGAAAAAACTCTTAATTCTCAGTGCAATGATGATGACCCTTATTGCCTGCAACCGCGGAAACGACAATCCGCTGCTCTCCGAACAAAACACACCCTATGGCGTGCCTGCGTTCGACAGAATCAAGCTTGAGCACTACCGCCCGGCCTTTGACGTAGCTATCGAAGCCGCCACAAAAGAAGTGAACGCTATCACCTCCTGTGAGGATGCTCCTACTTTCCAGAACACCATTGCCGCGCTTGACCGTAGCGGCAAACAGCTGCAAGACCTCAGCCTCCTCTTCTTCGAACTGCTTGAGACCGAGGGTGACGACGCGATGAACGAACTGGCAGAAGAACTGACGCTTCTCATCAGCGAGCACTCAGACAATATTCTCCTCAACGAGGCTCTTTTTGCCCGCATTAAGGCCGTTTACGACCAACGCGAGGCACTGAATCTCACACCCGAGCAGATGCGTCTTACTGAGGTGACGTACCGCAACTTCGTCATGAATGGTGCCAACCTCGAAGCCGACAGCAAAGAGCGCCTCAAGGAAATCAACCGCCAGTTGGGTCTCCTCTCGCTCAAGTTCGGACAAAACGTTGTGGCCGAGACCAATGCCGTACAGCATTTTGTGACTGACGAAGCCGAGTTGGAAGGTCTTCCCGAGGGCGCCAAGCAAGCCGCAGCAGAAGAAGCCGAGGCTGCCGGTCACAAAGGCGAATGGCTTTTCACGCCCAAGCGCACCAGCTTTACGCCGGTACTGCAATACTGCAAGAACCGCGAACTGCGCAAAGCCCTCCTTCTGGAGTACACCACTCGCGCCAACCACGACAACGAGAACGACAACAAGGCCGTCATCAACCAGACCATGCGTCTTCGGACAGAGAAAGCACACCTCTTTGGTTTTGACTGCTCCGCAGACTATATCCTTCAGGACGCCATGGCTCACAACGCCAAGAACGCCATGGATATGCTCATGCAGGTATGGGGTCCGAGCCTCGCTGCCGCCAAACGTGAAGCGGCCGAACTGCAGAAACTGCTCGACCAAGATATGCCCGGCGAGAAACTGCAGCCTTGGGACTGGTGGTACTACGCCGAGAAACTGCGCAAGCAGAAATACGATGTGGACGAAGAGCAACTCAAGCCCTATTTTGAACTCTCGAACGTACGTCGCGGTGCTTTCCAACTGGCCAATCGCCTCTATGGTATCACCATTGAGCCAATCCAAGGCCTGCCTGTGTACCATCCTGACGTGGAGACTTTCAAGGTACTCGACGAGAATGGCGAACTGTTAGGTATCTTCTACACCGATTACTTTCCCCGCGCAACCAAGCGTCCGGGCGCATGGATGACGAACCTGGTGGAGCAGTATATCGACGACGAGGGCGTGGATCACCGTCCTATCATCATCAACGTGGGCAACTTCAACAAACCTACGGCCGACAAACCATCGCTCCTCTCTATGGATGATGTAGAGACGCTCTTCCACGAGTTTGGGCACGCCCTTCACGGATTCCTCTCCAAGTGCACCTATCGCGGACTCTCGGGCACGAACGTGGCTCGCGACTTCGTCGAACTGCCGTCACAACTGATGGAGAACTGGTGCTATGCGCCCGAAGTGATGAAGACTTACGCTTTCCACTACCAGACCGGAGAGGTTATTCCCGACTCGCTGATTGCCAAAATCAACGCTGCCTCCAAGTTCAACCAGGGCTTCGTGGAGACCGAGCTTCTCTCGGCTTCTATCCTCGATTTGGATTATCATATGCTCACCTCGGTTGACACGATTGACGTGAACAAGTTTGAGGCCGAATCACTGGAGCGCATGGGCATGATTCCGGAGATTATTGTACGCTACCGTAGCACATTCTACAACCATATCTTCACCACCGGTTATGAGGCCGGCTACTACAGCTACACCTGGTCTGCAGTGCTCGACTCCGACGCTTTCCATGCCTTCGTGGAGACAGGCGACCTGTTCAACAAAGAGGTGGCAGCCCGTCTGCGCGGCGAAATCCTCTCGCGTGGTAACAGCGACGAACCCGACGTGCTCTATCAGAACTTCCGCGGCAAACCTGCCGATCCCAAATACCTGCTGGAGAAAAAAGGACTTATTGACTGATGTTCCTGGTCCGGCAAGCCATACTGCTCGTCCTCGTAGGAGCAGCCTTTGCGCTGCTTCTCGGGACGTATCGTAAGCAAAATGCCGTGGAGGAAAGTTTCCTCTGTGGCGTTCTGCTTATGTTGGCAGGCTGTGTCGTGCCGGACGCGTTGCTGTTCTTTCCTGTCGTATGGTGGAGTTTCACGGTTCTATGGTCTGACAACTTGCGGGTATATCTGGCTTCGGTCTGTGCCATTCTACTGGTCAGTTTCTACGTGGCTATCCTATGGTTCATCTGGCCCGACAGCACCACCGCACTGTTCGTACAAGACAATATATATAATGCGCTCGCGCGTACGACCATCTACCCCTTCGGCAACGTACCGGCGGGTCAACTGATTGTCGCTGCCGTAGCCGCTTTCTTCGGCCTGTGGAGCCTGTTTGCCCATCTGTCACGCTATACCCGCGCCAACGTACGCACACAAAATTTCCTGTTGGTCACAATTCCCTTCTTTCTGTTGTCGCTGCTGTCAGTGATCTTCCCAGCCGCCAATGGCAACAACATGCTCTCTGTGCTGGTGGGAATGGCCCTCTTCCTGATTGGGCTGTACCTGAAGGCATACGGTTTCCCGCGCATCCGTTTGCCCAAACGGCAACGAACCAGCGCAAGCAACCGCAAGTGGAAGCACCGCAAGAACCCGTACAAGATGTGATGGGACAAAAAAAGGAGCCAAACTCCTGAGAGTCCGGCCCCGTTGCTGAATCTGCCTAAGATTAGAGAGCAGCGTTCAGAGCTGCACCTGCTTTGAATTTAGCAACTTTCTTTGCAGCAATTTGGATCTTCTTGCCGGTAGCGGGGTTAACGCCTTCGTGAGCAGGATTGCTCTTAACAGCGAAAGAACCAAAACCGATCAGCTGTACAGCCTCGCCCTTAGCGAGAGCCTCGGTGATAGATGCAAAAACAGCAGCCACTGCATCAGCAGCAGCAACTTTCGACATACCGGCCTTTGCAGCAACGGCAGCAACGAGTTCAGACTTGTTCATAATACAAAATTTAATTAGTTAATAACGTTATCATCGTTGGGATTTAAGGCTAAACGCCCGCATCCTGCGGATTTTCGAGTGCAAAGATAATAGTATTTTTTGAAATAACAAACTTTTTTTGCAAAAAAATCACTTTTTTCTGTCATTTTTGGCATTTTTTGCACGATTTGTATAGTTTTTGTGCGTTTTTAAGTGTTATTTTTGCACGTAAACACCAATAAATACGGACTATGGCAATCACAAGAAACGGCTGGTGGTCGCAGATGCCACCGATAACCAAAAATCTGCTTGTTATCAACTTTGCCGTGTGGATCTTCAACACCTTCGCACAACGGTTTGGTGGCGATATGCTCCCATGGCTGGGGCTTATCAACTGGTCGGCCTCGGCGTTCCACGGGGCATACTCGTTCCATATCTGGCAACTCTTCACATACATGTTTCTGCATGCAAATTTCTGGCATTTCTTCTGCAACATGTTCGCCGTGCTGATGTTCGGACCGGCTATTGAGAACCAGTGGGGCTCCAAAAAGTTCCTCATCTACTACCTCGTCTCAGGCGTGGGCGCGGCGCTCGTGCAGGAACTGGTGTGGTACTTCACCATCGGCAGCGCACCGGGCGTAACTATCGGTGCTTCCGGAGCCGTTTTTGGCATATTGTTCGCCTTTGGCTGGCTCTTCCCCGAAGTCAGGATGTTCCTCCTTTTTATTCCTATACCCATCCCTTCACGCATTTTCGTGGCGTTGTACGCCCTGTTTGAGTTGTTTGCAGGCATCTATGGAGCTGCTGGCGACAACGTGGCTCATTTCGCCCATTTGGGAGGTATGCTCTTCGGATGGCTGTTGCTGCTCTATTGGATGAAAAAGCCCCAGTGGCATCTTGGCAAGAAACAGGAGAAAGAACGACCTTTCGCCACTTTCCATTACCAGGCGCCCGTTGAGGAGGAGCCTAAGGACTCTAAAGACCCCAACACCCACTCCGACCCGGAGGTTGCACGCCTGCTTGACAAAATCAAGCGCGAAGGCTACGGTTCGCTCACACAGGAAGAAAAAGACCGATTGTTTGGACACTGATGCATCGCATCTTTCATTCCATAGGACACGGAG
>ONXE01000072.1 GCA_900321775.1 uncultured Bacteroidales bacterium | reverse complement strand
ATCTACGCTGAGGACGACGAAGATTGATGCGTGGACTTGTTCGCATATTATCGTTGTTGCCGCTTGGGGTTCTTTATGCCCTAATGCAGGGATTGGTATATCCGCTGCTGTATTACGTGGTGCGATACCGCAGGAAAGTAGTCAAGAAGAATCTTTCGCAGTGCTTCCCAAGCGACTCTACCAAAGAAATAAAGCGCAGGGAGAAGGCGTTTTACCACTATTTCTGCGACATGCTGGCGGAAGTAATCTACAGTTACAGAATCAGCGAGCAGGAGATACGGGAGCGTGTCGTATTTCATGGTTTGGAAGACTTGGAAGGCCCTATCCGTGAACATGGAGGAGGGTTCATTATGTTAGGACACTACGGTTGTTGGGAGTGGTTGGCGGACGTTTGTAACCGTCTGCCGGAAGACTTCCATCCGCACGTCATTTACCGCAAACAGAAGAGTGCCTCGTCAGACCGTCTGATGCACGAACTGCGGGAGAAACGCGGGTGCGATCTGATTGACAAGAATCTGCTGCTGAGGCATATGGTTCAGAACCGCCGCAAACCCGGGGCGCACCTGTATTACATGCTCTCGGACCAGAAGCCCTCGAAACACGATTTGGGACATTGGGTAACTTTCCTCAATCAAGAAACGCCTTTTATCACGGGCACAGACACTTTGGCCCGGAAGTTTGACTATCCTGTGTTTTATGTGGACATACGCATGCCGTCTCGCGGGCACTATGACGTGTATTTCAAGACTATAGCCATCGACTCGCCCTCTATGCCCGAGGGAGAGATTACGAACCGCTTTGCAACTTTCCTGGAGGAGAACATCCTGCTTAACCCGAGCCTTTGGCTGTGGAGTCATAATCGTTTTAAATGGAAGAAAGATGAAGTGTAGTGTAGTCATTTTGAACTGGAACGGCGAACAGATGCTTCGGCAGTTTCTGCCTTCGGTCGTGGAGTTTTCCGCTTCGCCTGAAACGGAAGTGGTTGTGGCCGACAACGGCAGTACAGACGGCTCGCTGGAGGTACTGAAACAGTTTCCGACCGTGAGGACTATCGTCTTGGACAAGAACTACGGTTTCGCTGAGGGTTACAACCGCGCTTTGGAGCAAGTGGACGCCGAATATACCGTGCTTCTCAATTCAGACATCTGGGTTACAAAAGGCTGGTTAACACCCGTTTTAGCTTATATGGACACTCATAAAGAAGTAGTGGCGGCGCAGCCTAAGATTCGCAAGTACACGTTGCCTGTGACGGGTGAACCGTGTGCGCCGGACGAATCGCTCACCTACCCCTTTGAGCACGCTGGTGCAGCGGGCGGATTCTTGAGTATTTTGGGCTATCCCTACTGCCGCGGAAGGCGTTTCGGGCGCGTGGAAATGGATAAGGGTCAGTACGACACTATTGTGCCTATCGACTGGGCGACGGGTTGTGCCATGTTTGTGCGAACCAAATCGTACAAAGCGGCAGGCGGACTGGACGCAGCGTTCTTTGCGCACATGGAGGAGATAGACTTGTGCTGGCGACTACGAAACCGCGGAGGGAAGTTGGTCTGTGTACCTGCGAGCGTAGTGTATCATGTGGGAGGAGGCGCGTTGCCGTATAATAACCCGCGCAAGACATACCTCAATTTCCGCAACAACCTGTGGATGCTACGTAAAAACCTGCCGAAGAAACGGTTATGGTGGGTAATGACGGTTCGTTTCTTCTTAGATTATGCTGCTGCGCTGATGTTCCTTGTGAAAGGTCAGCCTGCCAACGCTAAGGCTGTGGTGCAAGCGCGCGCCACAAAGTATCCTCAGGCACAGGAGCCGTGATGGTTATCTGCTGCTTGCTGACGGGATGGATGAACGAGATTTCGCGGGCATGAAGACAGATTCCGCCATCGGGATTGCTGCGCGGAGCACCGTACTTGAGGTCGCCTTTGATGGGACAACCTATAGCCGCCAACTGACAGCGAATCTGGTGATGACGTCCTGTTTCCAGTTGTATTTCAATTAGATAATACCTCTCGCTATGGGCGATGGTTTTGTAAGTTAGCGTGGCCAACTTGGCGTTTTTGGTGCCGGGTTTGGCCACGTATGATTTGTTTTGCTCTTCGCGCCTGATGAGGTAATGTTCCAGCCTACCCTCTGCGGGATTTGGGCAATTGGCGGTAATGGCCCAATAGGTTTTGCTAATCTGGTCGTGGGTTTGGAACATCGCGTTGAGGCGAGCCAGAGCTTTGCTGGTTTTTGCAAAAAGCACCACACCGGAAGTGGGTCGGTCCAGCCGATGCGGGAGACCAAGAAACACTTCGCCGGGTTTGTTGTACTTCTCCTTCAGATATGCTTTCACTACATCCAAAAGAGGTGTATCCCCCGTTTTGTCACCTTGCACGATCTCGTTGCAGGTCTTGCTGACTGCGATAATATGGTTGTCTTCGTAGAGAACAGTCATGGAGATTGACGATTGGACAATTGATTGAACGATTGGACAATTGACAATTAGGCGCGCTGGCGGACTACTTCGTAGATAAAAATACCTGCAGCGACGCTGACGTTGAGGGACTCTATTTTACCGAGCATCGGTAGGCGGACTTGCTTGTCGCAGAGTTCCAGATTGGCGGGGAAGATGCCTTTGTCTTCGCTTCCGAGCACTATAGCCAAAGGTCCGGTCATGTCTGCGGTGGTGTAGAGGTCGTCGGCGTGTTCTGTGGCGGCAACGAGCGTCAGTCCCGAATCCTTAAGGAAACGCAGGGCGTTTTGCATGTTCTCCACTTTACATACAGGCAGCGAATGAAGGGCACCTGCGCTGGTTTTGACCGCGTCGCCATTGATGGCTGCTCCTCCGCGGGCGGGCACTACGAGAGCATCCACTCCGGCGCAAGCGCAGGTTCGGGCAATGGCGCCGAAGTTACGCACGTCCGTTACTCCGTCCAACACCACCAGGAACGGCGTTTTGCCCTGCTCGTAGAGCATAGGAACGAGGTTTTCGAGGTTGGAGAACTCGATTGGCGAGAGGAAAGCGATTACTCCCTGGTGGTTTTTGTCGGTGAACTGGTTGAGTTTTTCCACCGGCACTTTCTGTACGGGCGTGGTGAGACCTTCCAGGCGCTGTTGCAGTTCGCGCGAGAGCGAGGAGGACATGTCTCTGCGGAGCAGAATTTTGTCGAGGGTCTTGCCCGCGTCGATGGCTTCGATGACCGCGCGAATACCAAAGATCATCTCTTTCTCTTTGGGTCGGCGTGTTTCGTATTCTTTCTTTTGAATCATTTGCATATCAGTATATTAACCATTGTAAAAACTTGTCGATGTTCTCGTCGTAACTGTAACTGTCGGATAGTTTAGTGCCGTCGGGCGAGAGTTGTATGTAATAAGGCTGGGCGTTAGCTCCATAGACGCTACGCTGGAGATAACTCCATTTGTCGCCAATGGTGCGAAGCGTACGCTCTTTTCCGTTCTCGAGGACCAGAATCGGTTCGTCGAGACGCGTCTTGTCGTCCACGATAAGGGAGATGAAGACGTAGTTTCGAAGGCGTGCTTCTACTTGCGGTTTGGACAGAACGGCAGCCTCCATCTTACGGCAGTTGACGCAGCCGTATCCGTTGAAATCCAGGAAGATAGGCATATTGTGCTCGCGGGCATAAGCCAAACCTTTGTCCATGTCGTCGAAGTGGACTGTGCTGCCGGAAGAGGCAACAGCGGACGATCCGAGAGTCCAGTCCTGCGTACTCATGGGAGGGGCGAAAGCCGAAATAGCCCGAAGCGGAGCGCCCCAAAGTCCGGGAATCATGTAGATAGCGAACGAGAGGGAGAGGACGGCCAGAAAGAAACGCGTAACGCCGGTCTTGCGGTTGGAGTCATCGTCGTGCGGGAAGGCTATCAAGCCCAACAGATACAGTCCGAGCAAGGCGAAGATAACTATCCAAAGCGAAATAAACACTTCGCGGTCGAGAATATGCCAACCATAGGCCAAGTCGGCTACGGAAAGGAATTTCAGGGAGAGTGCCAGTTCGAGGAAAGCGAGTGTTACCTTGAAGCGGTTCATCCATCCTCCGGATTTGGGGAGGCGCTTGAGGATGCCGGGAAAGAGGGCGAAGAGGGAGAACGGAAGAGCCAAGGCAATTGCGAAGCCCAGCATACCCAAGGCGGGCGCGAGAAGCGATTTGCCGGCGGCTTCAACAAGAAGGGTTCCGATGATAGGTCCGGTGCAACTGAAACTGACGATGACCAACGTGAAGGCCATGAACAGAATAGACAGGAACCCACCGGTTGAGGAGGCTTTGCTGTCCAGTTTGGTTGACCAAGAAGCGGGGAGGGTCAGTTCGAAGGCCCCAAAGAAAGAGGCGGCAAAGAGCAGCAGCAAAGCAAAGAATATGAGGTTGACTACGGCGTTGGTTGACAGCGCGTTAAGGGCTGATGCGCCGAAGATGACCGTTATCAGCAGACCCAAGCCCACGTAGATGATGATGATGGCGAGGCCGTAAAGAACTGCGTCGCGAATTCCTTTGCTTGCCGTTTGTCCGGAAGAGGCTCCTGCGCGTTTGAGAAAGAAACTGACGGTCATCGGGATGATCGGCCAGACGCAAGGCGTGAAAATAGCGAGAAGGCCGCCAAGAAGGCCCATCAGGAAGATCCAGAGGAGAGTTGAGAGTTCATTACTCGCAGAAGCTCGTACGATCGCTTCGCGTGGAGAGTTGGTTTCTTCGGGCGAAACCTTTCCGATCTCGAAGTCCCATGTTTCGGGGGCGAGACACTGGTGGTCGTCACAGGCCATGAAGGTCACGGAGCCGGCAAGGGTCTCGTCAGGGCGAGCGAGGACTGTTTGGGTGAAAACAACGCGGGAGGTGTAGTAGGTCAACTCCATTTCGAAGTTTTCATCGTAGTCGCTAAGGACCAGAGCGTCAGTGGTAGTCGGGCCCAAAACAGGCTGTTTGTAGCGAAACTGCGTGGCTACGGGGCCTCCTTCGGGCAAATCTTGGGTATATAAATGCCAGCCCTCGTCGATAGTGGCGGTGAGGGTAATCTGTGCCGTTGAGTCCGTGAGTCGTGCAGCACAGGCTTCCCAATGAATCGGCGCGAGAATCTCTGCCTGCATCAGGAGGGGAAAGAGGAGTAAGAGGTATGTCAGTAGTTTTCTCATAATCAGAATGGTCTTGCGTCAGAGGGCATTCTCCAATCGCCTCTCGGGCTGAGGGAGACGTGGGTCACTTTGGGTCCGTCAGGCATGCAACTGCGCTTGTACTGCTGGGCGAAGAACCGGCGCATGAACACTTCCAGCCATTTGGCAATGTCGCCCTCGTCGAAACGGTTTTTGAAGGCTTGCTCTGCCATGAAGCGAATCTTGTCACGGGTAAAGCCGTAGCGCAGGAAATAGTAGATAAAGAAGTCGTGCAGTTCGTATGGTCCGACTTTGTCTTCGGTCTTTTGTGCAATCTGGCCGTTGTCGTCGGTCGGTAGCAGTTCCGGCGAGACGGGAGTAGCCACGATGTCGAGAAGGATGTTTTGTACCTCGCCGTGGAAAACATTTGATGCACAATAGGTTACGACAGCGCGCACAAGCGTTTTGGGCACGCCGGCGTTCACGCCATACATGCTCATCTGGTCGCCGTTGTAGGTGGCCCATCCGAGTGCCAGTTCGGAGAGGTCGCCCGTACCGACAACCAGTCCGTTGTATTTATTGGCAAGGTCCATGAGGATTTGCGTGCGCTCGCGTGCCTGCGCGTTCTCGTAAGTAATGTCGTGGTTGTCTGGGTCATGGTTGATGTCCTCGAAATGTCCCATTACTGCGTCGCGTATGCTTATCTCCTGAATGGAAATGCCCAGTTGCTCCATGAGGCGAATGGCGTTCTGATACGTGCGGTCGCTGGTTCCGAAGCCCGGCATGGTGACGCCAATCACCTGTTTGCGGTTGTAGCCCAGACGGTCTGCGGTGAGGCAAGTGACGAGCAGCGCCAACGTGGAGTCCAGTCCGCCGCTGATGCCGATGATCATGGCTTGCGCGCGAGTATGCTCCCAGCGTTTGGCGAGACCGGAGGTTTGAATCTGCAGAACATCTTCGAAGCATTCACGTTGTGCGTCTTCGTCCACGGGGATGAAAGGCGACGGATAGAACGTGCGGTGCATGGGCAGTTCGTCCTCTTCATAGTCAAGCGGCGCCACATACACTTTGCGGTAATCGCCCTGATGGTCATCGGTGAAATTGGTGTTGCGTTGGCGGTCGGTACGAAGGCGGTCCACATCTATCTCGCTGATTGTCATATGACTCTCACGCAGGAAACGCTCGCCTTCGGCCAACAGGTCGCCGTTCTCAGCGATGTAGGTTGAACCGCTGAAGACCACGTCTGTAGTCGATTCGCCCACGCTGGAACTGGTATATACATATCCGCAGTGCACGCGTGCGGACTGCTGGAGGATCATCTGGCGACGGAAGGCGTGTTTGCCTGTCACGCAATTGCTGGAAGAGAGGTTGAAGATAAGTTCCGCTCCCTGGATTGCCAACTGCGTGGAAGGTGGCAGGGGCGACCAAAGGTCTTCGCAAAGTTCCACTCCGAACATATAACGGCGTGTAACGAACAGCAAATCAGGGCCAAACGGCACGTCTCCGGACCACAGTTCCACGGTCTTCTGCGTCGTTTGCCGTCCGGGCGTGAACCAGCGTTTCTCGTAGAACTCACCGGTGTTGGGGAGGTTCACTTTGGGCACAACACCTACTACATCGCCATCGGTCATGATGAACGCGCAGTTATAGAGGTTGTTATCTACTTTTAGGGGCGCTCCGGCCAGGACGATCAATGGTAATCCTTTGGTTTCCTGACAAATACGTTCCATTGCCTGCAGGGCATTCTCCTGCAGTTGACGCTGGAAGAACAAATCCGCACAGGTGTAACCTGTCACGCACAGTTCGGGGAAGCAGACCACTTCCACCTGCTCTTCTGCGGCTCGGTGAATGAGGTCTATTATCTCGTTCGTGTTAAACTGAGTATCAGCCACTTGCATTCTTGGCACCGCTGCCGCAACGCGCACATATCCTAAGTCCTTTTGCATGTTGTATAATATTTGGGGTGCAAAGTTAACACTTTTTTTTGGAATATGCAAACTTTTGGGCAAAAAAATTTTTTTTGCTGTCAAGAGGCGAGGGAGTACGGAGAGAGTACGGAGGGGTCTGCTGCAGGTCCCGATAAACGTGAGCGGTTTTGAGTAAAATCGCACGTACGGGTATTATACATAGTATAATACTACAAAGCGTTGTTACAAAAAAGAGAAAAAGGGTGTTAGAGATACCAAAATACGAGAAATATCACACAATATGAATTTTTATTAAAATAGCAAGAAAAAGCGGTTTTTTCTTGCATATTCCAAAAATTCTTTGTAACTTTGCACCCAAATTTGAAAAGGGTATGAAAAACGTACTAAAAATAGTGTTTGTGATGGCAGCACTGGTGCTGTCGGCGAGTGGCGTAAACGCTGCTCCGAAACGTGTTGTGGCCTTTAACAAGAAGGCCGTTGCGGATTCGCTGACCTCGTTTGCCCAACGCAAGGCAACAGTTGGCAAAATCAAAGTGACCACGGTGAAAGTGAAGAACGACAACATGGTGGAGGTGTTTGCGAGTCGGCAGTTCAGCACTATCCCGTTTTCGAATGAAGACGTAGAATACCTGCATTCGGTTGTAAGTCAGATTGTTTTGGGCAGAGAGGACGGGACGGTTCGCATCTACTGCGACGACAGGCGGCATGAGATAGGGCGTCTGGTCAGTTCGTTCAGGCGTACGAAGGACCTACCGTCGGGTGATATCCAATGTGTGCCATACATACTGAAGAAAGGTCAGCCGTTGACCCAGAATGCGAGTGTACCTTACACGATCACTTCGGGTCTGCAGGGCGAGCATATCGCGCTTTGGGGCAGCCATGGCATCTATTTCAACCAAAAAGAGGACCGTTGGTTGTGGCAGCGCGCGAAGTTGCTGACCACAGTAGAGGACTTATACACAACGGGTTACACGATGCCGTTCCTGGTGCCGATGTTAGAGAACGCAGGAGCTGTGGTGATTCAGCCTCGCGAGCGCGACACACAACTGAATGAGGTGATTGTGGATGAGCGTCAAGCCCGTACCGAAGGTGATTGGATCAGCGTACAGGAGGCGGGTTGGGGCGATTTCGGCAAGGAGTTGCTGGAGGGTGACAATCCGTTCAAGAAGGGCGCGTATGTCCGCACAACGGAGGGTACGATTACCTACCCTGCTTCTGTGCCGGAAGAGGGCGAATACGCCGTGTACATCAGTTATAAAACCGAGTCCAATTCAGCCAACAAGGCCAAATATGTGGTGTGCCACCGCGGGGTGGAGACGACGTATCTGGTGAATCAGCAGATGGGCGGCAGCATGTGGGTTTATCTGGGCACGTTCGATTTCTCGACAGATACAGCAAAGAACTATGTTCGGCTGACGAGCGAAGGTGCGGGAGGCAAGCTGATTACGAGCGACGCCGTGCGATTTGGCGGTGGCTGGTGCTGTGTTGCCCGATATGCTCAGCCGGAAGCCATGGACAATGTGCCTTCGGCGAAGTTGGTGCAAGGAGCAAGGAGCAAGGAACAAGGAACAAAGAGCAAGGAAGAGGAAGAGGAGTTGGACAGTCTGCGCCGGAATGCTACTACGAGCGGTTACCCGAAATGGGTGGAGGGTGCGCGCTATTTCATGCAATTCAGCGGTGTACCCGACACTGTGTACAACTACACGGAATCGAAGAACGACTACATAGATGACTATGCTTCGCGCGGTCAATGGGTGAACTGGCTGGCAGGCGGCAGCAGTGCCAATCCGAAAGAGAAAGGCCAGAACATCCCCGTGACTTTGAGTCTGGCGTTCCACACCGATGCTGGGAACATCAAGAAAGATTCGATTGTGGGCACGCTGGCTATCTATACCGATTTCGACAACGACAAAGATACTGTTTACCCGAACGGTGCGAGTCAAAGCAAGAGTCGCGACTACTGCGACTACATGCAGACACAGATTGTGGAAGATGTTCG
>ONXE01000224.1 GCA_900321775.1 uncultured Bacteroidales bacterium | reverse complement strand
ATCTTGGTGTCGGAGGGGTTGGCGGGGCGGTAGTCGGCGACAGCGGCGCAGAGGATGGCGATGTTGGCCTTGGGGAAAGCCTGCACGGCAGCGTCACACATCTCGAGAGCGGAAGTCACGTCCACGATGTGGAGGTTAGGCAGTTTCCGCGGGCGGAGAGCCGTAGGTCCGAGAACCAGCGTCACTTCTGCTCCGCGCAAGGCTGCTTCTTCGGCCAAAGCTATGCCCATCTTGCCTGTGGAGTAGTTGCTGATGAAACGCACCGGGTCGAGTTTTTCCTGCGTAGGCCCCGCGGTGATGAGCACGTGCTGACCGGTCATGGTCTGCTCCGTCATCAGACGTTCCGCAGCGAGGAAAATCTCTTCGGGTTCGAGCATCCGTCCCGTGCCGGTAGTGCCGCAGGCCAGGAAACCCTCGGCGCAGGGCAGGACGGTCACGTTAGGGAAAGAGCAAAGCGTCCCGAGGTTGTGTTGGAGGGCAGGATGAGCATACATCTTGTCGTTCATCGCGGGGGCGATGAGGACAGGGCGCTGCATGGCGAGGAAAGTCGTTGTGAGAGCATCGTCGGCAATGCCGTTAGCCATCTTGCCGATGACATTAGCTGTGGCCGGCGCTACAATCATCAGGTCAGCCCAATCGGGCAGCGAGATATGCTCGGTAGAGTGGTCGTTGGTAGGGGCAAACACGTCGGAATAGACCTTGTTGCCGGAGAGTGTCTGAAGAGTGAGGTCGGTGACGAACTGCAGCGCATTAGCCGTAGTCGTCACCTTCACTTCCGCTCCCGCTTTGCGCAAGAGTCTAATCAAGAGGGGCGTCTTGTACGCGGCTATTCCGCCGCTGATGCCCACTACTATGTGTTTGCCCGCAAGCATTTACTCCTCGTCCTCGAGGGCTGCGTCGCGCGAGCCGTTCTTGTACACGAGCTGGTGCTCGATAAGTTCCTGTGTAGCGATGAGGCTGGGTTTGGGCAGACTCTCGTAACTCTTGGAGATTTCAATCTGCTCTTTGTTCTCGAAGGTCTCTTCGATACCATCCTGCGGAATAGAGAAATCCTGCAGCTTGGCGTCGAGTTCTTTCTTGAGCGCAGCGCCGATTTGGTTGGCGCGCTTACCCAAAATAACCACTGTTTCGTACACATTGCCCACTTCTTCTGTCAGCACGTTTACGTCACGCGTTATCGTGTTGTGCGGGGCTCTTGTTTTCTTGTAATCCATCTTTATAATTTACGATTTAACGATTTACGATTTCTTTTCTTCGCTACGCTTCGAACGATCGCTTCGCGTAGTCGATTTATTTACGATTTATTCTATTTACCAATTTAGTCTTCCTCGGCTTTGAGGACCTTGCGTATTTGCTTGAACCATTGTTTGGCCTGAGGAGCATGCTTCGAGTCGGGGAACTCAGTGATGAACGAATAGTACTCGTCCTGCGCCTCTCGTGCCCGTTCTTCCAGCAAGTATGTAGCGCTGTTCACCATCTGCTGATACTTGGCGGCAAAGACCAGCCAGTTGAACTCCTCGGTGTATGGACTGGCGGGGTATGTCTTCAGCGCGTTCTTGGATACCGTCTCGCAACTGAGGTAATTGTTGCCGAGATAGGTGCCGAGGTTGTAGTACAGGCGTGCCGAGAGGAGCTCTTTGTACGCCAGTTTGTCGAACATCTCCTGGCGTTCGGAGTAAGCCTGTTCGGCATAACTGCTCTCGGGGAACATCTCGATGAACTGGGTGAAGAACTGAATCGCGGTGCGCGTAGTTTTTTGGTCGAGTCGCGCATCGGGCGAGTCCATATAATAGGCGTGGGCCACCATGAACCGCGCCTCCATGTTGTACCGTCCCTTGGGATAGGAACGCGTGTACGCCTCGTAGTACTCTGCAGCGGAGTCATACACTTTCTGTCCCATGTAACAGCGAGCCAGGTAAATCAGCACGTCCTCGGAACGCTCGGTTCCCCGGTAGTACGAGGTGACGTCATCGAGAAGCGTTTGCGCCTTGACGTACTCGCCGCGGTTGAAGTACTCGATAGCTGCGTTGTACTTGAAGTCCGGGTCGGTAGATTTGAGTATCTTCTGGTACTCTCCGCAAGCGGTGAGCATCAGGATCAGGAGGGTTAGTATGAGCGCCTTTTTCTGCATTATAACAATTTCGGACTGCAAAGTTACTGCTTTTTTTTGA
>ONXE01000056.1 GCA_900321775.1 uncultured Bacteroidales bacterium | reverse complement strand
CAAACAGTTCGCAAGCAGTCTTTACATGTAGGCCTTTTCGACGCTTGCACAGTTCTTCTACCGCTTGGCACCAGAGTTTTTTCGTATCTTGATTCCCTGCCGCTCGGCAACGTCTATCAGCGTGTTTAACGCTTCGTTTCGTAACTCTGAGGTCGCCAATGCACGCTTGGCTTCTGTCAGCTCCTGCTGCGCTTTGTCCAACTCTTTTCTGAGATAGACAAGCTCTTCTTCCGGTGTCTGAGGTTTCATTTCTGCTGGTTTTTGTTCTTGCTTTTTCTCCTGCAAAAATAATGCCTTTTCTACTCGGCGAACGCCTTGACGATGTTTTTTTAGCCATTCCTTAAGCGAACTTGGGCCTACACCGTAGCGTTTTGCTGTTTCTTTAATCGTGTCGCCACTATTCAAATAAGCGCGTACTACCTGCTCTCTTTCTTCTTCTGAGAACACATGATGAGTTCTAAATGTTCGTACCATAATAACTCGGATTTTAAAAATTGATAATTTTATTGTTCTTTCTCCGAGTCAACCTATTTCAGGACAAGACATTTCGCTTCACGGGGAAACTACCAAGAAAACTATGAAAGTATTAAAAAATAATGTGACGCTATGACGCTATTGGCGACAAGATGAGTGGAATGGCGCTTTTGTAGAAAGAAGATTATCAGCGTATTGCGAGAGAAAGCGTCAAAGCGTCATAAAGAAATCAACAGGGAATGCCGTGCCGACTGACAGTCGGGACAAAGGAAGAATCTTTGACGAGATTAAATCTCGCGGGAAGGAAGAAAGAAAAGCGGCGGAGCTGGAGGGCTTCGCCGCTTGGTATATCAAGGAGGGGTTGTATTCAACGAATCATTTATGCTGTCCCGATGATAACCGTTGTCAAAATTCGGGGAAGGTGAGATTGATAATCAATGGTTTATGGGACCCAAAATGACAACCGTCCCAAGACCTATGCAAGAGAGTCGCAGGATGTATGCAAGGCCGTCTCATTATTGTATAGACACTTTCGCGAGTTTGTAACGTTTTTCAATAATTGAAATGCGCGCGGAAAGGAGCATAGGAAAGAAAGAGCCGAATCTGATTCGGCGGAAAAGAAGAAAGTATGCCGGATGCCATCCGGCACAACTACCAAGAAGAAACCGGCTGATAGCCGGAGGAAAAGAAGAATCTTTGCTCGGCGAGGATAGCAGCAGAGGTCTAAATAGGAGACGGGGGCTAGTCGTCCTAGTCGCTCTAGTAGCTCTAGACCGCTGCGCTTCGCTTCAGCACCCTCGTGCACGGACTGCCGCAATGCGGCATTAAAGCACTCAGGCTGACCGCTATTCTATGATCAGAACGACGCTGCCCGCTGTTCTTTCCGTTCGAAGAGCCAAGTCAAGGCTCTTCTCCATCATACGAAACTCCGTTTCTAGTGGGGCCCCCAATAAAGTAAATTTTTAAGAGCCGGACTGGCAGTCCGGGAAACTACCAAGAAAACTTTGAAAGTGAACTTTTCGAGGAAAAAAGAAGAAGGCAGATAGTGGGGAGTCAGAATGTTAGGAAGAAATGCCCCTCTAGGCGGAAGCCGCTCTCCCCGTTTCATCGGGGAGATGCTCCGGGTCGGAGAATCACGAAGTAGTCTCGACCCTCGCGATAGCGATACTACGCGCTGCAGGGGATTCTCGGCGCTGACGCCCCGAGCACATAACGAAGAAGATTGGTGTAAAACAATCCTGTTTTTAATTCCTTATTTTCTTTATTTCGCTATCGCTTCATACGGTCGTTTTACGTGCGCTTTCATTTTCGTTTAATCAGCGGGGAAGCCTTTGTTTGCTGAGTATGACGGAGAAAAAGCGAAAGCGAAAACGAAAATAAGGAATTACATAATAGCGGCAATGGTGGTGAGCCATTGCCGCTTAGGGAGAGGATGTTTGGAAAGTTGGGACTATTCCACTTTCTTGCCGGTGGCATCGAAGCGAGTGCCGTCGGGAAGGAGGATGTAGAGTTGGCCGTTTTCCAAGATCTTGCGTACAGAAACGTTCGAACCATTTATATTGTTGAGAGACGTTCCCTCTTGGGAAGCACCCACAATGTTCAATTGTCCCCATAACACGTCAGCCTGATAGGAGTTAACACTTCCATCCGGAACATAAACCGGCATCGTACGACTCGCTTCGTCGAACGTTTTGCTATCAATAGTCGGCGGTGTGACCGCATCTACATGCATCTTGCCCATATGAGTGCAATTGGCAAAAGCGTGGTCGCCAATTTGCTGAACAGATGCAGGCAATGAGACCTCGTTCAGATATGTACATCCATAGAAGACAGCAAGACCTATTTCCGAGACTCCTTCCGGTATAACAAGGTTTTGCAACTGATGACAGTTGTAGAATGCCCAGTCATCGATACGTGTCACGTTGTTACCGGCAAATGTCACTTCTGTCATACTGCGGCAGTTCTCAAAGGCTGACGGTTCAATCTCCGTGACGGAAGCAGGAATCGTTATACATTTGAGATTTTTGCAGCCAGCAGCCATCATATAACCTGTGCGCTCCAATGAGGAGGGTAAAATCAACGTATCCAAATTATAGAAACCATTGAATGCCTCGTCAGCCAAATAAATGTTGGACACAGCCGAAACATCAATCGTTTTGAGCGTTTTGTAGGAACGAGCGATAAAGAGCCGTTCGTTCTCGTTTAACTCACCAGCATTGACAGTAACTTTCTGAAGAGATTTAGTATAACGTGACCACTTGTCTTCCTCAAGATCGAAGAATTCTGCGGGCGCTTCGACTTGAATTAATCCTAGACACCCAGAGAAAGCCTCATTTCCAATGCTTGTGACGCTGTTGGGGATAGTGACAGACGTAAGGCCGGAGCAACCATAGAAAGCCTCATCTCCAATGCTCGTGACGCTATTAGGAATAGTGATGGACGTAAGGCCGGAGCATTGAATGAAAGCTCTTTCTCCAATGCTTGTGACACTGTTGGGGATAGTAACGGACGTAAGGCCGGAGCATTGATAGAAAGCATAGTTTCCAATGCTTGTGACACTATTGGGAATGGTGACAGAAGTCAGGCCACTGCAACCTGAGAAAGCACCGAATTCAATGCTTGTGACGCTGTTGGGGATAGTGACTGACGTAAGGCCGGAGCAACCATAGAAAGCATTTTCTCCAATAATTGTTACGCTATTTGGAATAGAGACAGACGTAAGCCCAGAGCAATCAAAGAAGGCACCAAGTCCAATGCTTGTGACGCTGTTAGGGAGAGTGACAGACATAAGTTCAGAACAAGCAGAGAATGCCCAGTTTCCAATGCTTGTAACGCTATTAGGAATAGTGATGGACGTAAGGCCGGAGCATTGAATGAAAGCTCTTTCTCCAATGCTTGTGACACTGTTGGGGATAGTAACGGACGTTAGGCCGGAGCATTGATAGAAAGCATAGTTTCCAATGCTTGTGACGCTGTTGCCAATAGCTACAGACGTAATAGATTGTCGATAAGAATACCATGGAGAATCATCCCATGTGAAATCATACATATTACCAGAACCAGAAATGATAAGGACATCTTCTATAAGTGTCCATGTAAGGTTCGGACCGCAAGTGCCGCTATGCTGAGTGTCTGATGATTGGCTTCTCTCTATGGAAATTGTAGTCAAGCAATAACCTCCTGCCGTATTAGTTATTTCAATAGTAGAGGCAGCCGCTTTGAATGAGACATCCTCATATACAAATGGATAATCGTATTCCGCTTGAGTAAGGTTTCCGCTGTAAAGAGTACAATTGGTAAGACCTCCGCTAAATGAGTTTGCTTCAGAGGGACCTTTGGAAGCAACTCTAAGAGTGACGATGTCATTAATATTCAAATTAGTAATCCTAAGTGTGCGAGTTGCACCATCCAATTGAATATATTCGTTTGGTTTTACTTTGAAGGCCTTCTTTGAGGTTTCTGCCCAATATTTAAACACCACGTTTGGTACGCCGTTTATGGTCATATACATTGTGGCATTCTCATTGTTCGACACCTCATAATACCCTTTGGACGAGTTGTAACTGACAGAACCATTTGTGATAGCTAAGTCGCTTTGGGACAAATTCATGGTTGTGAAGTCAAAAACGTCCGTCGCGAATATCATACTACTTGCCATATAGGCAAATAATAGAAGAAAAAACTTTGTTTTCATATTATCTTGTTTAAGTTTTATCATGAATTCTGCTCAGGGAACTCACTGCATTCCTCACGGTACTGTTCGTTTAATTTTCTGCATCGTTCTATCGCCATCACTTCTGTGGGATAGGTTTCGTTCTTGAGCGTTTCCCATTTTTGTTTTAACTCATTCCAACGAATCACATTAAATCGCCCATCCATGGAGGGCTCAGTTGAAAATTTCTGCTTCATAAGTCTAATATTAAATAAGGTTTTCATTTATTTGCCTACTCTTCATCGGATTTTCGGTTTCCTCCGTTATACTTCGGAATTGTCATTCTTGGCTTCGGCGAACTGCAAAAGCGGGCTTTTGTTCGCACTTGCGCAAGAATTCGGCTACCTCCGTGTTTGTTGATTGTTTGTTTTTCATTCAAATACATACAAAAAGCGCGGACTTTTGTTCGCTTCATTTGGATTTTTGAGGTCTTCGACTACCTTTAAGCATTCAAAATCTACGCAAAAGCCCACGCCAATTGACGTGAGCGCCATTGAGCTTTTGCTTGAATGCTTAAAAATTTTTGAAGTTGTCGAAGTTTCAAAAATCCAAGTTCTGCTTATAACGCTTTAGTTCTATATGTATGCTGCAACACTATGCAGCGGGTATGGTCCTTCTATTTTACGTCGGTAAGCGACGGTAGGGCAATCAAGCCTGCCCTGCGGGGCTGCTATTTTTCTTCGTAGTGACCGTACGTGGAGATTACTAACACAACAATTTCTTCATCGTGGATTTCATATACCAATCTATGCTCTTGAGTAATTCTCCTTGACCATGTTTCATTTTTATAATGCTTCAGGCGCTCCACTTGCCCTGTTCCGGTCCTTGGATGTTCAGCAATTTCGGCCAATAGGACTTTCAGTTTTTTGATGGCTTGAGGAGCTTTCTTCTGTAAAAGAAGCAAATCCAGTTGAGCATCTGAAGAGAAACGGATTACATACATAACATTCGATCAACAAATTGGTCAACAGTCTCATCTGCACGCATTTCCACATATTGTCCCGCAGCTGCGTGCGCACTTGACTGCTCAAGTTTTTCTTGAAACTCGGTCTCGGTCATCTTCACTTTGCGTTCGGGCGCGTGCGACACAACACGAGCCTGCCAACCCATATTGGCAGAAAGACGCTTGAGAAACGTCCAGTCAGCGCGCGGAAGCGTCATTTGAACCGTCTTTAATTGTGTTTCCATATGTGTAATATTACCATTTTCGGTTGCAAAGGTACGAAAAAGATTTGACATGACAAAGCGGAAAGTGTTAAAAAATGCGTTTTAGGTGTTTTTTTTGCTCTAAACGAGCATTTTTTTGCGCTTTTGTGGGGAATTCAGGTACAAAAGGCACAATGGAGCGGGGATAGAGGTTTGAAACCGTCATGGAAAACAATCAATGTCGGTTGGCCGGATAGTATCCGGCGTAATGGACAAAATTTTGAACTGTGCAAGAGTTTTTTGGAACTTGTTGTCGGGATTTTCTTTGGTCAATTCAAAAAAAAGCAGTATCTTTGCACCGTTTTTAATCAACAAACAATATGAAACGTACGTTCTTAACCTTGTTAACCATAGCATTTGTCGTTGTGATGAATGCTCAAGAGGCGAGTGAGACTGTCTCACAGAACCCCTATGACCGCTACTATCAGGACCTTCCAATCGCCATAAAGCATGTGCAGCCCGTGGTGTTTCCAGACACGTCGGTGAACCTGAAGGTTTATTTCAAGAAACATCAGATCAACCCGCAGGCGGGAACGCTTTGCACGGAGGCCATTCAAGAGGCTATTGACGACTTGGCCAAAGCCGGCGGCGGACATATCATCGTGCCACGCGGTACGTGGAAAACGGGTCCGATTGTGCTGAAAAGCAACATCGACCTGCACTTGAACAAAGGCGCGGTGCTGCTGTTTACAGAGGACAAGACGCAGTATATTTTGCCTGACAAAAAAGGTAAGATTCCCAGCAAGGCACGTCCGTGCATCTCCGCTTCGAAGGCCGAGAACGTGGGCATCACCGGCGAGGGCGTGATAGACGGTCAGGGTTTCTACTGGCGTCCTATCAAGTACAAGAAACTGATGAAGGGTTCGGACGAGGACAAAGCGGTGTGGGAGTACGCCAAATCGCTGGGCGGCAAGTGCATCCCCAATGGCAAAGATACGCTATGGTATCCCTTCAATCTGAACAAAGAGCTGGGCATTCCGAACATCGGCTCGACGGCAGAGGAGCAGGAGAACTACCGTTATCATCTGGTGAACATCACCGACTCAAAGAACGTGCTCATTCAGGGCGTGACGCTCAGGAACTCGCCTAAATTCCATCTAGTTCCCGCGCGCATACAGAATATTATTATTGACGATGTGACCATAGACTGCCCGTGGTGGGCGCAGAACGGCGATGCGATGGACATCGGCAACTCGCAGGTTTGTCTGGTGGTTAATTGCCACGTGAGTGCCGGTGATGACGGTATCTGCATGAAAGGCGGAGTGGGGCAGAGTGGTTTGGAGCGCGGCCCGAACAGTGATTTCCTAATCTGCAACGACACGGTCTATCGCGCCCACGGTGGTTTTGTGATTGGCTCGGAGTTTTCCGGCGGTATGCGGAAGATTGTGGTTAAAGACTGCTATTTTGACGGCACGGATATCGGGCTTCGTTTCAAGTCGGCACCGGGTCGCGGCGGCGTGTGTGACAGCCTGTATTTCACCAACATAGTGATGCGTGACATCCGCGAAGATGCCATCTTCTTTGAGAGCGGTTATGCCGACCGTGCAGTTGGACGCAGTGCGACAGCAGGGGACAACAAGGCGGCGTTCTTCCCCGAATGGTCGAACATGACGTTCCGTAACATTACGGTGGCCAATGTGCGCAATTTTGTGAACGCAACCGGCCTGAAAGGTTTCCCTGTTCGCGACATGAATTTCGAGAATATCTACGTGTATGGCGTGCGGAAAGAACCGCTACTGCTACGGTACTGCAAGAACTTCCGTTTCCGCGTGTGCAACTACAGCGGCGGCACGGAAAACGACATCAAGAACTGCGAGATGATTGTATATAACGGAAAGAATCTGGCTGAGTAAGGTTAGCGGTAGGGGGGATACCCTCTACCGCAATTTTTTTTGCATTTTTTTTGCAAAAGGTTTGCATATGTCAGAAAAAAGCAGTACCTTTGCAGCCAAAATTGAAAGGGCAGCAAAAAAGATATAATTTAACAAGGTATGAACCTCGGTTTTGATAACGAAAAGTACATCCGCATTCAGTCGGAACACATCAAGGAGCGCATAGCTCATTTTGGAAACAAACTCTATTTGGAGATGGGCGGCAAGCTGTTTGACGACTATCATGCCAGTCGCGTATTGCCCGGTTTTCAGCCGGATAGCAAACTGTCGATGCTTCGTCAGTTGCGCGACTCGCTTGAGATAGTGATAGTCATTTCGGCGCTGGATATCGAGAAAAACAAGGTGCGTCAGGACTATGGTCTGACCTACGACGAAGACGTTCTTCGTCTGCGTGGTGAGTTCATGAGTCGCGGTTTTGAGGTCAACTCGGTGGTGATTACCCATTACAGCGGACAAAAGTCGGCGGATGCGTACCGTCAGCGTCTGGAGCGTTTGGACATCAAGACCTATTATCATTACACCATTGAGGGGTATCCGCATAATGTGGAGTTGATTGATTCGGATGAGGGCTACGGCAAGAACGATTTTGTGGAGACAACCCGTCCGTTGGTGGTAGTGACGGCTCCGGGTCCGGGTAGCGGCAAGATGGCAGTGTGCCTGAGCCAGTTGTACAACGAGCATCGGCGCGGGCGCGTGGCCGGATACGCCAAGTTTGAGACTTTCCCCGTGTGGAATCTGCCTCTCAAGCATCCTGTGAATATAGCCTACGAGGCCGCAACGGCTGACCTGAAGGATGTGAATATGATTGACCCCTTCCACCTGGAGGCGTACGATACCAAAGCAGTCAACTATAATCGTGACATCGAGGTGTTCCCGGTTCTGAACGCACTATTCGAGGGCATCACGGGCGAGAGTCCGTACAAGTCGCCCACGGACATGGGTGTGAATATGGTGGGCTTCTGCATCTCGGACGATGCTGTATGCTGTGAGGCCTCCAAGCAGGAGGTTATCCGCCGCTATTACGCCGCTCTGGAGCGTCTGGCTGATGGCCGTAACGATGAGAGCGAGGTGGCCAAGATCGCGCTGCTGTTCAAGCAGTTGGGTATCAACACGGCCTACCGTAAGTGTACCGTGGCAGCGCGTGAGCGTATGGAGCAGACGTTGGGCAAACCGGCAGCGGCTATCGAACTGGCCGACGGCACTATCGTCACGGCCAAGTCATCTCCGTTGCTTGGCCCGAGTGCGGCTCTGCTGCTGAACGCCATGAAGCATCTGGCGGGCATCGACCACTCGCTACGCCTTATCCCCGAGGAGATGGTTCGCCCGATACAACATACCAAAACAACGTACCTGAAAGCGCGCAATCCGCGTCTGCATACCGATGAAGTGCTCGTTGCGTTGTCCGTGCTTTCGCTGCATGACGACAACTGCCGCCGTGCTATCGAGTGCCTGCCGCTGCTCGAGGGATGTCAGGTGCATTCGACGGTGATGCTGTCCGAAGTGGACAAGAAAATCTTCCGAAAACTGGGCATCGGTCTCACCTGCGACCCTGTCCGCAAAAAACTGTAAATGGTGAAAGAAAATACAAGCAAAATGAGTCAGTTCTGGAGCAGTTACAAGCAGACGCTATTGCTGCTCGGGGGGATCGTGGTTGGCGGCACGATAGGTTTCGTGTGGCCGGTTACTGCGCCCTACCTCAAACCTGTGGGAGATATCTTCATGAACCTGTTGTTCGTGTTGATTGTGCCGTTGGTGTTCTTTTCAGTGAGTAACAGTGTGGCCAATCTGACCCGTCGGAATATGCTGGGCAGGATGCTGGGTAGCAGTTTCTCCGTGTGGGTGCTGATGTTGGTAATAGCTGCCGTGCTCACGTATTTTGTGACGCTGATTTACAACCCGATAGAAGTGGGTGCAGACCTGATGGCCGATGGTGTGGAACTGGCTGTAGCGCAGGAGCGGAGTTTGGGCGAACTGATAGTCAACACGGTTACGGTGAGCGATTTTCAGGACTTGTATTCCATCCGGCACATCCTGCCACTGATGGTCGTGGCTATTCTGACAGGTATCTCTGCCGCCAAACTCGACTCGGATGCGGTATGCGGGTTCTTCGAGGCCGGCAACGACATGACGGGCAAGATGCTGGAGATGCTGATGGTGGTCGGTCCTTTCGGCTTGGGCTGTTATTTCGCAGCCGTGGCAGCCGAGATGGGTGGTATGCTGGTAGTGGGCTACGGTCGTATCCTGCTGATTTACATAGCTATTACGCTACTGTTCCTGTGCATAGTCAATCCGCTATTGGCACTCTTGAGTGTGGGCAAAGATGGCATGAAACAATACAAACAGGCCGTGCTTGCGCCTACGGTGACCGCTATCTCTACGTTGTCCAGTAGCGCCAGTATGCCCGCCAATCTTAATGCGTGCAAGCAATTGGGCGTGCAGGACGACATAGCCGAATCGACGATACCTATCGGCACACACCTGTTCAAACTCGGCTCCGGAGTAGCCTGTACGCTGAAAGTTATCTTCGTGCTGCTGCTCTCCGGCCAAAGCATCGCCGATCCCGTGACTGCGCTGGTTATCATAGGAATGGCCATCCTGGCGTCTATGGTTGTGGGTGCAGTGCCGACAGGTGCCGGAACAGCCGAACTGCTCATCTGCTCGATAGTGGGCGCTGATCCGAAGATGGTAGGACTGATCATGGTCATCTCGACCCTCGTGGACATGCCTGCGACACTTTTGAACGTCAACGGCAATATGACCGCGACGATGGTGATTGACAAAATTATGAGGAGAAAGGAGACATACAAATGATGATTCCTGTAGAGGAAATAGGGCATATCAAGCACCTGCTGACCGATTCCAGGCAGTTGGGCACAGAACCCGAAGCGACCTTGTTTTTTGCGCTCCGTACCGCCAAGAACGACGGAGCGAACTATATCTCGGAACTGTACGAGAAGGGAGTACGAACTTTTGTGGTGCACGAGGATGGAACAAATTGGGCTGATACGTATCCCGAGGCCAAGTTCTTCTGCGTGCCGGACACCCTTGCTGCGCTGCAGGAACTGGCGGCATGGAAGCGTGCGCAGTACCCCAATGCGCAGGTGATAGGCATTACCGGCTCGAACGGCAAGACGGTGGTCAAAGAGTGGCTGTATGAACTGCTGAAAGAGGATTACAAGATTACGCGTTCGCCCAAGTCGTACAACTCGCAGATAGGCGTGCCGCTGTCGGTTTGGCAGATGAATGAAGAAACCGAACTGGCAATCTTTGAGGCGGGAATTTCCCAACCCGGAGAGATGGAACGCCTGGAGAAAATCATTCGTCCGACGATAGGCGTGATTACCTATATTGGCCATGAGCATGACGAGAATTTCCGTTCGCTGGAAGAGAAACGTGCGGAGAAGATGAAACTGTTCGCCCGTTGTCCAGTGGTGATAGAAGACAAGATGCACCAGAACGCCCGAACTTGTGCGCTGGTGATGCGCCAATTGGGTTACGATGAAGAGGTGATTCAGGAACGTTTGCTCCGTAAGACCCACGAAACCGTGATGCAAGTCAACCTGTCTGCGCTGGCGGACAACGTGCGCTATTTCAAGGGTTTGCTAAAGCCTGAGACCAAACTGACTTGTATGGTCAAGGCCTTTGCCTACGGTACCGGCAGCGTAGAGATAGCCCAGTGTCTGCAAGAGCACGGAGCCGATTATCTGGCGGTGGCGGTGTGCGACGAAGGTGTGGAGCTGAGGCGTGCCGGCATCAGTCTGCCTATCATTATCATGGACCCCGAGACGCCTGCGCTGGAGCGTATTATCGAGAACAACCTCGAACCGAATATCTACAGTTTTCAGTCGCTGGAGAACTTCCTCGCTGCGGCTGAGAAAGCAGGTGTAGAGCATCATCCGATACATATCAAGATTGACTCGGGAATGCACCGTTTGGGCTTCGAGTGGGCGGATATGGAAGCCCTGGCTGCGCGTCTGAAGAACCAAAAAGCGGTGCGCGTAAAGAGTGTTTTCTCCCACCTATGCGTGGCCGATGAGCCGCAATGGGATGCCTTTACCAAAGAGCAGATAGACCTCTTTAGCCGTTGTGCCGACTACCTGCGTTCGCAGCTGGACTATCCGGTTATGAAGCATATCCTCAACTCTGCTGGCATAGAACGTTTCACGGAGTATCAGTTCGACATGTGCCGTTTGGGAATAGGATTATATGGATTCTCATTTGCCGGCGCCAAGCTTCGTAATGTTTGCACTCTCAAATCCACATTGCTGAGCGTAAAGACGGTAAAAGCTGGAGAGTCAATAGGTTACGGCCGCCATACGTGGCTGCATGAGGATCGTCAGATAGGTGTTATTCCCATAGGTTATGCCGACGGTTTTGACCGTAAGTTCGGTAATGGCGGCGGCGAAGTGTTGGTACGCGGCAAACGTTGTCCTGTGATGGGAAATGTGTGTATGGATCTGTGTATGATAGACGTGACAGGCACCGATGCACAACCCGGTGATGAAGCCACTATCTTCGGCGACAATCTGCCTATTGAAGAGTTGGCGAACAAACTGGATACGATTACCTACGAAATCCTAACAGGCGTGTCCCGGCGAGTCAAACGTGTCTATTTCTATGAATAATAAAAGAATCCCGGACAATATGACCGGGATTCTTTGTGTCTGTCTCTCCCCATTCGAGGGGATTAGGAGACCGTCTGCTCACGCGTAGCGGCTTGTCTCGCGAGTGAGTTTCTTGTCCTTGATGGCTTCCTGCACGTTGATGATGTAGTCGCCCATCTTCTCGCATTCGAGGATAATATCCATGTAGTTGATACCAATCAGGTAGTCGTACTGATGCTCGGTTACGTTGATTGTGTTCTGCGATTTGAGCAAGTCACGGAAGTTGTTGATTTCGTTCTCGATATTTTCGGCACGCATGAACTCCTCATCAGAGATGTGGTAGTTGTTGTTCTCGCCAAGCGTAGTAACCATTTGTTCCAAAGCGTGCGACACCAATCGGAACATCTCGTGGATGTTGCGCTCCTGGTAGTCGGTATATTCCATCTTACCCTGATGTTTGTGCATGATGTAGCGTGCCAGGTTGTAGTTACTGTCGCCCACTGACTCAATCTCCGAGGCGATACGTAACATCTTGTGCACCTCGTGCTTGGATTCCTCAGACAAACGACCGTCAGCCACGTGGTTCAGGTAGCGCGCTATCTCCACCTCCATTCGGTCGCATATCTCCTCGTATTTTTCGATACGGCTGAAGGTCTTGGCAAACTGCGCATCGTCAGCCTCGGAATAGAGGTCTTTGACCATGTTCAACATGCGGTGGGTGCGGATAGAAAAGACGTGAATCTCTTTCCATGCCTGGAAGATAGAGAGCTCCGAGGTGGACATCAAACCGCCGGTGATGAACTTGAGCTGGCCTTCGTCCTCTTTCTGTCCCTTCTTCTCAGGAATAATCTTGCATACCAGCGCCTCCATCTGTGGCACAAAGCCGATGAGGATAATCACGTTGCACACGTTGAAAGAGGTGTGGAAGGTGGCCAGAATGGCATTCAGTTGGTCAGGGCTGACGTCCGATACCTCACCCGGTGTGAAAGGAACGCCCCAAATATGGCAGATAGCGCCAACAAACCAGCGGAAGATGCATAGCACCCAAATAACGCCAAACACGTTGAAAATCAAGTGCGCCATAGCTGCTCGCCGCGCGTTGGTAGTGGCCGAGAGGGCTACTACGTTAGAGGTGATAGTGGTGCCGATGTTCTCACCCATAACCAGCGCAATACCCATGTCAATAGGCATAACGTGTGTGGAACATAGCGTCATTGTGATAGCCATAATAGCAGCCGATGACTGAACGGCAAACGTGAGCAGACCGCCGATGAGCAAATAGAGTAGGTAACTGCCATAACCCCACGACGAGGTAGTCAGGAAGAAGTTGTTTACCGCCGGAATCTGGTCCAGATGCATCTCTGTGGCATTGATTTTCAGAGTGGTCAAGCCCAAAAGCATAAACGCCAAACCGATGATAAACTCACCCAGGTTGGTGTTCCGCTTTGTGTAAATGAGGATAACAGCCAGGAAAATTGCGGCATAGACCACAAATCGCATGTCGAAGGATCCGCCGCCCAGCACCATAATCCACGCCGTGAACGTGGTACCGATATTGGCACCCATGATGACAGAGATGGCTTGTTGAAGAGTCAGCAGTCCTGCACTCACGAACGAGACAGTCATAACCGTCGTAGCTGTAGAAGACTGGATGCTCGCGGTGATAAAGGCACCGGTCAGTACACCCGTGAATCGGTTGGTCGTCATTGTAGCCATGACGTTACTCAGGCGGCTACCGGCCATCTTTTGCAAGCCTTCACTCATGACCTTCATACCGTACATCAGGACAGCTACTGAGCCAATGAGTGTGATGATTGAAAGCAACATGTTGTATTGTTTTATGTGTGTGATAAATCCTAACGGACTGCAAAATTACAAAAAGTTTTTGGATTGTGCAATAGTTTGCGAGTAAAAAATGCAAAAAAAAGCAACTCCGGTTAGGGAGTTGCCTTTCGATAGGTGTTTTTTTGCTTATTTTACTTCTTCGAAGTCAACGTCAGTCACGTCACCTTTGTCGGAAGAGCCGCTTTGAGTGCCGCCTGCGTTTCCTGCGTTTCCGCCTGTGAATCCGCCGAAGTCAGGTCCCGGCTGAGCGCCACCTTGCTGATTATTCATTGCGGCATACATCTCAGCGCTTGCGGCCTGGAATGCAGCCGTAACGGCATCCATAGCGGTCTTGCACTCGTCGGCGTCTTTCTTCTCGTAAGCAGCCTTCAGGTCGGCCATTGCTTTCTCGATAGGCGCCTTCTTGTCTGCCGGCAGTTTGTCGCCCACTTCCTGCAGGGTCTTCTCGTACTGGAAGAGCATCGAGTCGGCCTTATTCAGCGTATCTACGCGCTCTTTCTCACGCTTATCTGCCTCCGCGTTGGCCTCAGCCTCTGCTTTCATGCGCTTGATCTCCTCATCGCTCAAGCCGCTGGAAGCCTCGATACGGATCTTTTGCTCCTTGCCGGTAGCCTTATCCTTGGCGGTGACGTTCAGGATACCGTTGGCATCTACGTCGAACGTTACTTCAATCTGAGGCTCGCCACGACGTGCAGGCATGATGCCGTCCAGGTGGAAAATACCGATCTGCTTGTTCTGAGCTGCCATCGGACGCTCGCCTTGCAGCACTTTGATCTCAACAGAAGGTTGGTTATCCACAGCGGTGGTGAAGGTCTCCATCTTCTTGGTCGGGATAGTGGTGTTGGCTTCAATCATCTTGGTCATCACGCCACCCATCGTCTCGATACCGAGGCTCAAAGGAATAACGTCGAGCAAGAGGACATCTTTTACATCACCACTCAGCACACCGCCCTGGATGGCTGCACCGATAGCCACTACTTCGTCGGGGTTAACGCCCTTGGACGGAGCTTTGCCGAAGAACTTCTCAACAGCGGCCTGAATAGCTGGGATACGCGTCGAACCGCCTACGAGGATTACCTCGTCGATATCCGTTGTGCGAAGTCCGGCTTTGTCCAGACACGTCTTGCACGGAGCGATAGTCTTCTGAATCAGGTCGTCAATCAGTTGCTCGAACTTAGCACGGGTAAGCGTCTTCACAAGGTGTGCAGGCACGCCATTCACCGGCATGATGTACGGCAGGTTGATTTCCGACGAAGTGGTGTTCGACAACTCGATTTTGGCCTTCTCAGCGGCCTCTTTCAGACGCTGCATAGCCATCGGATCTTTGCTCAAGTCAGCGCCACCGTTGTCGTTCTTGAACTCCTGAACCAGCCAATCGATGATACGATGGTCGAAGTCATCACCGCCCAGGTGGGTATCACCGGCAGTAGCTTTTACTTCGAATACACCGTCGCCAAGCTCCAGAATAGATACGTCGTGCGTACCACCACCGCAGTCGAATACAACGATCTTCATATCCTTGTTTGCCTTGTCAAGGCCATATGCAAGCGCTGCTGCGGTAGGCTCGTTAACGATACGGCGTACGGTCAAACCGGCAATCTCGCCGGCTTCCTTTGTTGCCTGACGCTGCGAGTCGTTGAAGTATGCGGGCACGGTGATGACGGCTTCGGTAACTTCCTGACCCAGATAGTCCTCTGCAGTCTTCTTCATCTTTTGCAGGATGATAGCCGAGATCTCCTGCGGAGTGTACAGACGTCCGTCGATGTCCACACGTGCGGTGTTGTTGTCGCCACGAGATACTTTGTACGGCACGCGGCTGATTTCGTTTGACAAACGGTCATAGCTCTCGCCCATGAAACGTTTGATAGAGAACACGGTCTTAGTCGGGTTGGTGATGGCTTGACGCTTGGCGGGGTCACCCACTTTGCGTTCTCCGCCTTCTACGAAACCTACTACAGACGGCGTGGTTCGTTTGCCTTCCGAGTTGGCAATAACTACAGGCTCATTGCCTTCCATAACTGCGACACAGGAATTAGTTGTTCCCAAGTCAATACCGATAATCTTAGACATAATATTTCTTTTTTTAGTTTACAATGTTAATTACTCATAGGTCTCATAGGCCCTATAGGACTCGTTGGACTTATTCGCTATGCCAACAAGTTCGCAAATACTATGTCAAAGGTTGTGCCAAAGTGCGATATGTCAGTCCCAACTGACAAAATGGCAGAAAAAAGGGGAGAGCCGAAGCCCTCCCCTGTCATAAGTCTGTTTGCTTGAACTTATTTGGCAACAGTGCCGAGAACAGTGTAAGC
>ONXE01000052.1 GCA_900321775.1 uncultured Bacteroidales bacterium | reverse complement strand
ATTGGAAGACATGGTCGAAGGTCTCCATCTCTGCAAATTTCTTCAGCTTATTCTTTCCCATTACTACTGTTTTTCTACTGTTAAGCCCACTTCGGTGATACCGCTGAGCCTATCTTCGCGCATGCCCTGACGCACTTTGAAGAGATAGGGTCGAGCATGGCTGAAACGCACGTTTTGTCCTATCAGACAGGGCATTTCGTGTTTGTCTCCAAAGCCGTTTCCAAGCCAGCGTCCGCGTTGATCCGCCAGATAGTACTCCAGCGTGTCGGTTTGTCCCGTGAGGCCGTTCTCCACAAAGAACCAGATGTTCTGGAACGGATATTCCTGCCCGTGGCGCACGCTGAGAACCAGATTGTATGCGGCAAGCGTGTCCTGTACTGCCACTTCGAACACGAGCGCGGAATCTTTGTCCCAGCCGTCAAGCGGGACGTTGCGGTACTCGCTATAGGCAGTACGACTACTGCACGCCGCCACGAGGACGGTCACCGCGACGGTTGTTATGATGCCTGTTATTCCTTTCATTGCGGTCATTGTGTTCGTTTCGGTCATTACCACCGCGGTCGTTACGTTTGTCTCTGTGGGCCGATCGTTGGTTCTTGCGCTTGTCGAAACGGGTGAGGTCGTCCTGACCAACTACGTTCTGATAACCAAGCGATTCGACAGCCTCGGCCGTGGTCGATTTGCCTGCCAGCGAAGCGGGTTTCTTGCCCTCTGCGTTGAGGCGGATTATCTCCTTGGCCTGTGCAGGGGTGAGAATCTGCAGGTTAGCCGCTTTCTTGGGGTCACTGGAATAGGTGATTTCTCCTGCCAGCGGATCCATTGAGAAGCAGTACCAGGTTCCGTCAAGCGTCTCGAGGGTGGTGCGTCGGTCGGGCATGTAGGACATAGCGTCCTCATAGACGTCGGTCTCGTAGTTGAGACAGCACTTGAGTTTGGCGCACTGTCCGGCCAGTTTCTGCGGGTTGGGCGAGATGTTCTGCAGACGGGCAGCACCGGTTCCTACGGAATGGAAATTGGTCATCCAGGTCGAGCAACACAGTTCGCGTCCACAAGGACCCGTTCCGCCGATACGTCCGGCCTCCTGGCGGGCACCAATCTGCTTCATCTCGATGCGCACGCGGAAAGTCTCGGCATACACTTTGATGAGTTGCCGGAAGTCCACACGTCCGTCGGCGATGTAGTAGAAGATGGCTTTGGAACCGTCGCCCTGATACTCGACGTCGCCTATCTTCATCTCCAGCCCAAGTGACTTGGCCAAAGCGCGTGAGCGTATCATCGTAGCCTGTTCTTTGGCGTGGGCCTCTTCGGCGCGACGCAGGTCCTGCTCGGTTGCAATACGATAGATGGCGCGAATCTCGTAGCGCTCGGGGTCAATCTTGTACTTCTTCATCTGGGCAGCCACCAGCGGGCCTGTGAGGGTCACCTCGCCTACGTCGTGCCCGGGATTGGCCTCCACAGCCACTTTGACGCCCTTCTCGAGGGGTAGTCCGGCGTTGTTGTGGAAATAGCCTTTGCGGGTGTTCTTGAACTGCACTTCCACCAAGTCGCTCTCGGCCACCGTCTCAGGCAAGTCGCATAGCCAGTCGGTGACAGGCAACATGTGTGCGGAGTTGCGGCAACAGCCTTTGGCATTGAAGCGGCATCCGCCGTTTTGTAGTGTATATTCTTCCATATATTTTGTCTTTGTCTTTTGTTCGTTGGTCTTTGTTCTTTGCTCCTTTTTCCTATTTAATCAGCACTATCATCTGCAATGCCAGGTCGAAGAAAACGATACCGGCATTGGCGTTTTGTTCTATCTGTCGCTGCGCCAGGGAGAACTGGCCAAGCAGCCCCTCAACGTTTTTGTCGTTGACGAAACGGGCAAAGCGGGAGGAGAACTCGCGCTCGGTGTGGGTCTGGTAGATCATCTCCGGCTCGCCGTAGTTGGTGATATAGTTCTCGCGCACCTGGTTCATGCAGTAGTCGAGAAAGGCTTTGCGCTCGTCCCGTCCCATTTTGGCGGCATCCTGTGACCACTCGCGGAGGGTGAGCAGGGCGTCGTAGTCCTGTTTGTGTCCTACACTCCAGGCGCTGCGCATCAGTTGCTGGAAGAGAGTCAGGAACAGAGCGTTTTGTGCATCGTTGGCAGCCAGTTTGCGCGCCCGAAGGAGGCTCCCTCCGGCCATGTGAGCGAAGTCGAGGGCCTCCTCGAAACTGAGGCTGTCATTGGTCGCGCGGAGGCTATCGACTATGTCATCTTCGCTGAGACGCGGCACTTCCACGCGCTGGACTCGGCTGAGGATAGTCGGCAGAAGTTTCTGCGGCTCATCGCTGACAAGCAGAAAGAGGGTGTCGGCAGGAGGTTCCTCGAGCATCTTCAGCAGTTTGTTGGCGCAAGTCTCATTCATGCGCTCGGGCAGCCAGATGATAACTGTTTTCCATCCGCCGGAGAAGGACATGAGGGAGAGTTTGCGCAGAATCTCGCCGGACTCGCGTTCGTAAATGGTGAGTTGCTTGGTTTGAACGCCCTTATATTTTTCGGAAAGACGATTGTGCCAGTCGTCCAGGTCAAAATACCCGCCGGTTTCGCGTATCATGTCACGAAAATCAGCCAGGTAGTCGTCGCAAACCGGTTTGTCTATACTATCGGAGGTAGTGATAGGGAAGACGAGGTGCAAGTCGGGATGCTGGAGTTGGGCAAAGGCGCGGCACGAGGGACATTCACCGCATGCGTCGTCAGCCGTACGGTGCTCGCAAGAGACAGCCTGCGCGTAGGCCAAAGCCAGGGCCATTTTTCCCACGCCGGAAGGCCCGGTGAGGAGTTGCGCGTGAGCGATACGACCGGCTTGTAAAGACTCCAGCATTCGGGTCTTTACGGCAGTTTGTCCTATGACTTGTTTTAGTAGCATTCTTTAAGTGCACACCATTTGCGGGTGCAAAGTTACTGCTTTTTTTTGAAACTACCAAGTCTTTTGCAAGAAAAATGTAAATTCCGCGAGGATTTACACTATTTTTTGCCGCAAAGACTGGCTATAAACGCACGTTTGTAGAAATAAAATGCGAGAAAAGTGCATTTTTTAGGCGGGTTTTCTTGCGCAATTGAAAATTTTTTTTTACCTTTGCACCCAAAAATCAACAACAAACCAATGAAACAACTATTTTTTATTGCATTAGCAGCTATGGCAATGACAGCATGCACATCGGCAAAAGCCGACCAAGAGAAGAGTGAGCAGGAGGATGCTCCTGTGGTGTATTTCACGAAGGAAATAACGCCTGAATCGCTGATTCGGGTGTATGAGGCGTTAGGGGTGGAGATTCCCGACGGTGCCCGTGTGGCGGTGAAGATCTCGACGGGTGAGAGCAAGCACACCAACCATCTTCGTCCGGATTTCATTGCGCCCCTGGTGAACAAAGTAGGCGGGCGACTGGTGGAATGTAACACGGCATATGGCGGTGCACGCGCCACGACTGAGGCTCATCGCAAGGCTATTGCGGAGCGCGGGTACGTGAACGTGGATATAATGGATGAAGAAGACACGATGCACCTGCCGGTAAAGGACACTAAATGGATTCAATATGACATCGTTGGAAGTCACCTGAAGAACTATGATTTCATGATCAATCTAGCCCATTTCAAGGGTCACCAGATGGGCGGTTTCGGCGGTGTGCTGAAGAACCAGAGTATAGGTGTGGCGGCGTCCTGCGGAAAGGCGTATATCCACTCGGCCGGCGTGACGGATGACGTGGATAAATGCTGGAGACACACCGACAATCAGGATGGATTTCTGGAGTCGATGGCAGCAGCAGCGCAGGCTGTGCACGACTATTTCAAGAAAGACGGGCGTAACATCGTGTATATCAATGTGATGAACAACATGTCCATTGACTGCGACTGCAACGCTCATCCCGAAGCTCCCAAGCTGAAGGACATGGGCATTCTGGCCTCAACGGATCCCGTGGCTCTGGACAAGGCATGCCTGGACCTGGTGTTCGGTCATACGAACACGACCGGAGATGATGCTAATCCGTTGATCAGACGCATCAAGATGTTGCACGGCACGCATACTGTGGAATACGCCGAGAAGATAGGTCTGGGTTCGCAGAAATACCAGTTGGTAGAGATTGAATAAAAGGCCTCAAAGAAGGCTAACAAGAGTGGAGGGGTGTATATGAGAGGGTACGCCCCTCCCTTCATCAAGTCCCGATAAACGATGAAATGGGGTTGCGCTGTGGTATTATACATAGTATAATACTAATGGAAGATGTGTATGAGGGAGAAGAAAACGTGTTTTGGCTGATTGTGAGGGCGGATGAGGTATTGATGACATATCGATTTTGTGCAAACGGGAGTAAAAAAAGTAATGCAAAAGGAAAGAAATTGACGGAAAGAGGTGCAAAAATCGCCGGAAAAGGAGAAAAAGTGCATTTTTTCAGTAAAAAATTTGGTCAGTTCAAAAAAAAGCAGTACCTTTGCAGCCGGTTTTACGTGTAAAACCAGAGTTAACATTATTAACAACCCCACATGAGTGCGTGTCACTCGATGTGTACAAACAACAAAAAAACAAATGGCAACAAAGATTCGTTTGGCTCGTCATGGTCATAAAGACTATGCTTACTATCACATTGTAGTAGCAGACAGCCGTGCGCCACGTGATGGCAAATTTATCGAACGTATTGGATCGTACAATCCGAACACCAACCCGGCAACTGTGGACCTCAATTTTGAGCGCGCATTGTACTGGATTGGCGTAGGAGCACAGCCGACCGATACTGCCAAGAACATCCTCTCCGGCGAAGGAGTCCTGCTGATGAAGCACCTGCTGGGAGGCGTAAAGAAAGGTGCATTTGATGAGGCTACCGCCCAGAAGAAATTCGAGGCTTGGAAGGCTCAGAAGGATGCAAAGAACGGTAAGATTACCGCTCAAGAAGCCGAGAAGAAACTGGCTGCTGCCAAGGCTCTGCTGGCTCAGGAAGTAGAGCAGAACAAGGCTAAGGCTGCAGAGTTGGCAGAGAAGCGCAAGGCTGCTGCAGAGGCTGAGGCCGCTGCCGCTCTGGCTGCTGCCAAAGAGGCTGAAGCAGCAATCGCAGAGGCCAACGGTGAGGCTGCTCCCGAAGCAGAAGCACCTGCAGCTGAGTAAATTTCAGTTGCAAACGGCTGCAATAAGTCCGAAATCGCAAGGTTTCGGACTTTTTGAAACTAATATGGGCATGTTGGAAAGTGTCGCCCGAAGAAGAATCACAGTTACAATACACATCTGATACAAGTATGAATAGTTCTCAGTCCGCACGCAATATCAGTGCCATGTTTTCTGAACTATGGAGAGCCAAATGGGCGTTTGTATGCACATGGATTATCGTAGGTGCAGGTACGTTTGCTGCCACCTATCTTTGGCCATGCAAGTGGAAGGCCCAAACCGAGTTTGTTCCCGAGTACAACCTGCAAGAGCGACGTGCTCTGCAGCAAGTGGCGTGGGACCTGGGTATTGATGCGGCCCTGAACACGTCAGCCACCGTTATCCAGCCTATTCACTATGCCGGTATGATTGAAGATCGCGAGTTTCTGCGCGAATTGGGTGAAAGGCCTGTACGTGACAGTAAAGGCGAGGTGAAACCAATCATCGAGCATTATAACAAACGCTTGAAGTCGCCTGAACAGGTATGGGGGCGTATGAGTAAGATGATATCCGGCAAGTTGATTCGCAAGGAGAACTCATGCCTTATAACTGCTATTGCAGAGGACCCGGTGGTGGCTGCCGGTGTTGCCAACATATGCCGCGAACAGTTGGCCATCCATATCGCGCAGAATCAGCAACAGGTGCGCGAGCGTAATCTGAAGTGTTATGCCGAGTTGGCAGAAACGAATCAGACTGCGCGAACGTTGTATGAGATGAGCGAGATAGATGCTCAGAACCATCAACCTGTGTTTGCTGTTATCCGCAGCGCGAACGTGCCGGTGCGTCCTGAATCCCCTAGACGGCTGATGATCACCGTTGTCGCCTTGATGTTGGCAACGCTTGTGGTGATGTGTTGGGCGTGGAGAAAACGTATTCCAGATTGGTTGTAAGTATTGGTGTACTTTGTCTTCATAGTGCTGGCGTTGTTCTTCTCGCTCATTTTTGACCGTGAGGAGGGGTATCATGGAGCCAAATGCATCGCTTATGTGGCGATGTGTGGCTTTTTGGTGCTGATAGCGGGACTGCGAGATGGTCTGGGAGGAGACACTTTCTTCTATCAGCGCAACTACGAGTACTGGTACGAAGGAGCGATGGAAAACGACTTGCTTTCCACTTTAGGCTGGGAATTGAAGCACTCGGGTTACATGCCTTTGTGGTCGCTTGTAAACATATGGGTAAGACAATACAGCGCCAATTTTGTGGTGTTTCAACTGCTGCACGCACTAGTAGTGAACGGCGTGATATGCTGGGTAATAAGCAGACACAGTGACCGCGGTTTTATGTTCCTGCTGTTTTACCTATTGGTAGGTACGTTTTTTCTTTTCAACACGGAAGTGATGCGTGAGGGTCTGGCGATTGCCATGGCACTTGTCGGAATAGAGTGTTTCACCACGGGGCGGAAAGGGTTGTTCTGGGTGTTTGTTGTATTGGCGGTTGGTTTCCATATCTCGGCATTGGTGTTGCTTCTTTATCCCTTCGTACGTATCAGGATGAGTTGGGCGACGATAGGTTGGGCAACCTTGGCTGCTTTCGGTGTATGGGTCGTTAGCGATATGCTGTTGACAGTGGCAGTGAGCCACTCGGGTGCGCTACCGGAATTTCTGAGTTTCCGCTTAGAGGGTTATGCTGCTTTTGCCACCAATTTCAATGGTTTTCTGCGTTTTCTGCTGCATTTTCTGCTTGTTCCGTCCGTGCTGATTCTATATTCGATGCATGGTGTGGATGAGGAGAAAGAGTGTGAGTGGCGCGAACGCATGGTGGCTTTTTTTCTGCCTTTGGGCATTGTGGCGGCGGCAGTGCCGGGTTTTACGCGTTTCACCAACTACGTAATGGTGTTTGAACTGATGGCGTTGGCAGAAGTGTCGCGTATGCTTTTTGAAGAACAGCGTCATCTGCTGGTTCGCGGCGGATCGGTTGTGGCATTCGTGTTATTATATATGTGGTCACTACTGACCTATTATCCGCAGAATGACTTCTACATGTATGAGTTCTACGCGCCTTACACAAGTGTGTTTAATAAGGATGAGGTAGAGAAAAACCGTCGAGAGATGGCGCACCTGGAGAGTTGTAGCAACGATTGGGGTGATGCAGGTGCACGTAATATTGAACAATGATGAGAACAGCTATACTGCTATCGACATATTGTCCCAATGCTACTTATTTGTCGGAACAACTCGATTCGATTGGAAGACAGACCGTTTCGTGCGCCCTGGTTCGACGTGATGATAGCGAGACGCGCCTGGGAGCGATGAAGTCGTTTGAGACGTTACTTCGAGAGACGGACGGATATGACTACTACGCTTTTGCAGACCAAGACGATGTGTGGAAACCTCAAAAGATGGAACGTCTCATTGGTGCGATGGAGGAGGCGGAGCGGTCGTATGGAAAGCAGACTCCTCTGGTTGTGCACTGCGATTTGGAGGTTGTGGATTCCGGATTGAAGCGTATTGCAGCATCGTTTTGGCAGTACTCAGGACTCAACCCGGATATGCTGGACCACCACTTGCCGTATATGGCAATCAGCAACTGCGTCACCGGTTGTGCGATGTTGTTGAACGCTGCGGCTCGAAAAGTGAGTCTTCCTTTTGGCAATCAGGCGTATATGCACGACCAATGGATAGCCGTTTCCACCCTGCGTGCAGGAGGACATGTGATACCCGTCCGCGAGGCGTTAGTATTGTATCGACAGCACGGCAAGAACACGTTGGGAGCAGTAGAATACAAGGGGATGAGTCTGCAAGGATGGCGTGAGAAACGCAAATTGTTTTGGAAGGCATATCTTGCCGGCAAAGGTATCTGCTGGAACACGCTGCCGGCGTTTGTGTATTGGAAAATCAGACATATTCTGGCTCGATTATGATCAGTGTGTGTGTGACGACATATAATGGTGAGAAGTACATTCTGGAGCAATTGCGTTCTATCTTGTGCCAGTTGGGACAAGAAGACGAGGTGGTAGTGAGTGATGACGAATCGACGGACAAGACGCTGGAGTTGGTAGAAAGTCTGGCAGATCCGCGTATCAGGGTGCTGCATAGCAAGGCACATTACTTCAAGTGGAACTTCGACAACGCATTGCGTGCTGCGAGAGGGAACATTATCTTCTTATCCGACCAGGATGATAAATGGCTGCCCGGGAAAGTGGAGCAATGTGTTCGGGCGCTGGAAGAGGTGGATTTGGTGGTTCATGACAGCCGTGTAGTGGATGACAACATGCAGGTGTTGTATCCGTCGTTTTTCCGTTTCTACGGTTCGGGCCCCGGACTTTTGAAGAACGCACTGAACAACACCTATTTCGGGTCGTGTATGGCATTTAGGCGTTCTGTCCTTGAGGCGGCGTTACCATTCCCCAAGACCAACGAAATCGGTCACGATATATGGCTTGGATTGGTGGCAGAGATGACCGGAAGAGTGCTGTTTCTGGACGAACCGCTGCTGCTGTACAGACGACATGATTTGGCGCGTACCAACCTGGGTCAGTCGCTGTTGGTTCGTAGCAAGCGGTCAATTGTAGTGAAAATTTGGAGTCGCATGGTGGTACTCTATCACGTGGCTAAATATAAGTTGAAACAAAAGAAATGAACAACAACTTGGTAAGCATCATCACTCCGCTGTACAACGGAGAACGCTTTATAGCGCAGACTATCGAGAGCGTCCTGACGCAGACCTACACCGAGTGGGAGATGCTCATAATCAACGACGGCTCGACGGACAAGAGCGAAGAGATAGCCCTCTCCTATGCGGAGAAAGACAACCGTATTCGCGTCTATTCACAACCCAACGGAGGCAGCGCCTCGGCCCGCAATCACGGTATTCGCCGCGCCAAAGGGCGTTATATAGCGCTGTTAGACAGTGATGACCTATGGGAGCCCTGGTTCATCGAGCAACAACTGAATCTGCTGCATCATCATCACTGCCAGTTGGTCTATGGTGGACACAAACGTATCGACGAGAATGGCGAGGAGATTCTCAGGCCGTTTATTCCACCCGAGAAAGTCACTTACAACGACTTGCTGATGACTTGTTCTATCACATGTTTGACGGGTCTGTACGACACCAAGCCCTACGGCAAAGTGTTCCTGCACGAGGAGTTCCGCTCCCTGCGGGATGATTATATCTACTGGTTGGAGATTCTGCGTAAGTGCGGCGTTGCTTACGGCAACCAAGGTGTGGTGGGCAGTTACCGCATGTCGGCTAACTCGTTGACAGCCAACAAATGGAAAGTAATCAAGCCGCAGTACCTTGTTTACAGACAGGTACAGAAACTTGGCCGCGTGAAGAGTGTTCTTTACCTCATCAGTTGGGCCTTGCACGGTGTGATCAAATACTGGAAATAAGTCTTAGACCTGCGTTAGTCGCATGGCTAAATAACATGCATACAGAACGAGAAGGATAGCGCCACCCCAGCGTTTGACTTCTCGTTCTTTGTTGGTTTTGACAAACAGCCAAACCAGCATGCTGCCGATAGCAGCCATCCACGCGTCCATGACGATGCCGTCGTAAGCGGGCAAGGGACGCACTACGGCGCTGGTGCCGAGTACCATGAACACGTTGAAGATATTCGAGCCAATCACATTGCCGAGGGCGATGTCGCAGTTGTGCTTAAAGGCGGCCATAACCGATGTGGCCAGTTCGGGCAAGGATGTTCCCAGCGCCACTATGGTAAGGCCGATGATACTCTCGGGCACACCGCAGTCCGTGGCTATACGAACGGCACTTTTGACTATCAGTTCGCCGCCGACCACCAAACCCACCAAGCCCACCAAAACCAGCAGAATGGCTTTCCATGCCACCATCGGCTGCACGGCTTCGGCTTCGGCCTCGTCGGGATGATCCTTGGCGTGGCGGAAGGTATTGTAGAGGAAATAAGCAAACAGGACAAGCAGGATGATGCCACCCATGCGAGAGATGCCGCGGCCTTCCTCACCAAACGGCGATTCCACCACCACCATGGCAAACACCAGCACCGCGGCGATGATGCTCATGGGGATATCGAAGTCGCGACTGCGTTTCTGTGATATGACAGGATAGACCAGAGCGGTCAGGCCCAGGATGACGAAGGTGTTGATGATGTTAGAGCCCAGGATATTGGTGATAGCCAAGTCGGTTGAGCCCTCTGCCACAGACACCATATTGACCACAAACTCAGGCATCGACGTGCCAAAAGCTACGACAGTAAGACCTATCACCAGGTCGGAGATACCGAAACGTTTAGCCAGCGAGGACGCGCCATCCACCAGCCAGTCAGCACCTTTCACCAGCAACACAAAACCGCCAATCAGCAGTACTATCAGCAACCATATGTTCCCCAAAAACGGGTCTATAAAATCAAACATCGTCCGCCCCCCTTGAACTCTAAACTATTTTGCTCTTACACATTGAACAAGAAATGCATGATGTCGCCATCCTGCACCAGATAATCCTTGCCTTCCACGCCCAATTTGCCTGCAGCGCGACAGGCCGCCTCGCCGCCAAGAGCGATGTAGTCCTCGTACTTGATTACCTCGGCACGGATGAAGCCGCGCTCGAAATCCGTATGGAT
>ONXE01000219.1 GCA_900321775.1 uncultured Bacteroidales bacterium | reverse complement strand
GGTATTGGTGGTTCAGGTGACTTTGCACGTAACGCTTACATCAGCATCTTCACCACGGCTTCTACGGCCAAGAACGGGGCTATCTCGTCTATCGTTCCGATGGTTACCCACCTCGACCACTCAGAGCACTCCGTCAAAGTACTTGTAACGGAACAGGGTGTGGCTGACCTGCGTGGAAAGAGTCCGCGTCAGCGTGCAGAAGAGATTATCAGCAATTGCGTGGCTCCCGAATACAGGGAGATGCTTCGCGACTATCTGAAGTACGCCAAACACGGTCAGACGCAGCATAATCTGTCTTGCGCTTTTGCTATGCACGAGGAGTTCCTCAAGAGCGGTGATATGCGTAACACCAAGTGGGAAAACTACCTCCGTTAATGTTATTCTAACCAATCAATTTCCTTTTTATGAGGAATAAAGAAGAACTGAATAAACTGAATCTGTTGGGTGAGCACAAAGTGGCTTACCCGACAGATTATGCTCCTCAGATGCTTGAGACATTTGAAAACAAGCACCCTGAGAACGAGTATGTGGTCACGCTCAATTGTCCTGAGTTTACCACCCTTTGTCCCAAAACCGGACAACCTGACTTTGCCAAATTAGTCATTTCGTATATCCCGCGTTCGCGCATGGTAGAGAGCAAGTCGCTCAAACTGTATCTCTTCTCTTTCCGTAACCATGGCGACTTTCATGAGGATTGCGTTAACATCATTATGAAAGACCTGATCCGACTGATGGATCCCAAATATATAGAGGTAACCGGCATTTTCTCCCCGCGTGGAGGCATCAGTATTTATCCGTTTGCCAACTACGGAGATGCTGATCATCAGGATATGGTGAAGTTGCGTATGAATGCGCAACTGGCTACCACACAAACAGGTCAACTGCATTGGGCATGAAAGATACACTCCTAATATACAGCGGCGGAATAGACTCTACAACCATGTTGTATGAGTTTAGGGACCGTATTGCCCTGGCGCTGAGTTTTGATTACGGCAGCAATCACAACAAGAATGAGTTGCCTTTTGCCAAAAAGAACTGTGAGAAGCTGGGAATAAAGAATGTGGTCATTTCTCTCGATTTCATCGGAAAAATTTTCCACTCTTCGCTGCTTGAGGGAGCGGAAGCTATACCTGAAGGCAACTATGACGATGAGAACATGCGTTCCACTGTCGTGCCTTTCCGCAACGGTATAATGCTATCCATAGCAGCCGGACTGGCAGAAAGCGAGGGACTGCACTATATCATGATGGCCAATCATGCCGGCGATCATGCTATCTATCCTGATTGCAGGCCGGAGTTTGTAGCAGGAATGTATGAAGCTGTCAAGCAGGGTACCTACGAGCATATCGAACTCTGGGCGCCTTATACCGACATGACCAAGGCTGATATTATCAAACGTGGCAGTAAGTTGGGAATTGATTATGCCGACACATGGTCATGCTACAAGGGCGGAACGGCTCATTGTGGCAAGTGCGGCACTTGCATGGAGCGTAAGGAAGCTTTTCGCCTTGCCGGCGTTCCGGATTCTACTAACTACAAAGCCTGAAGTTATTTAACCAATTGTAAATCGTCCACGGCTTAGCCGATCGTATGAGACACCACCGAATAAAGAATTGTCCAATCTTCATTATATATGTATTACGTCCAAAAAACACTCAGCATCTCTGCGGCGCACAATCTGATGCTTTCGTATCAGAGCAAGTGTGAGAACCTGCACGGCCACAATTGGCTGATTACTGTTTATTGCAAGTCCAAGACGCTCAATCAGGATGGAATGGTAACTGATTTCACTGATATCAAGCGTATCATCAAAGATAAGTTTGACCACAAGTATCTCAACGATGTGATGGATGTCAATCCTTCTGCAGAGAACATCGCCAAGTGGATTTGTGACCATGTGCGCAATGCTTACAAGGTTTCTGTTCAAGAATCGGAAGGTAATGTGGCTATATACGAGAAGGACGAAGAATAATTTCCTCTGCACTGAATGTACCGCGTAAACGAGATATTTTACTCCCTACAGGGCGAAGGTGGCAACACGGGGACACCGGCAGTGTTTGTCCGCTTCAGCGGATGTAATTTATCGTGTTTTTTCTGCGATACGGATTTTTCTGACTGGAGGTGAACCGGCCCTGCAGGTGGATAAGCAACTTGTGGACGCCCTTCATGCCGTGAATAAGTATCTTGCTATAGAGACCAACGGAACGCGCACGCTGCCGGAAGGAATAGATTTTGTCACAATTTCCCCGAAGGAAACGGGGAAAACGGTACTCTCCAAAGCAGATGAGGTGAAGGTGGTTTTTGTAGGGCAGGATGTAGAGAGTTACAGGGACAAGATAGCTGCGGCCAACTATTTTCTGCAGCCGTGCAGTCAGGAGAAAAACGGTGTTGTAACGGATAACCGCGAAGAGGTAATCAAGTATATTTTGGAACATCCCCATTGGCGGTTGTCGCTTCAGACTCATAAAATTCTTAATATCAGATAGGCATGAAAAATGTAGTGTTTTTTACCGGCTCAGGTATTTCCAAAGAATCCGGGATTCAGACATTCCGTGATGCAG
>ONXE01000057.1 GCA_900321775.1 uncultured Bacteroidales bacterium | reverse complement strand
CGCCCTTAACCTTTTACCTATACTAATTCCTTACTTTTCCAACTCCACATTAATCTGTCTCAGTGGCTTGCCCTCGGCTTTGCAGCGCAGGTTTTCCAGAAACTGCTCCACGCGCCATTCTACTGTGTTGCGGTACATCTTGCGGCTGATGAACAGGTTGAAGAACCAGCCGAACTTGCAGTGTGTCACCACTTGCAGCCGTTGCGTCCCGTTGTCAGAAGGCGTCAGCGTCAGGGTGGCGTCGCAGTATTTGATCATGTTTCTGAAGTTCTGCACGCCGAAATAGAGGCTGCGCTCTGATTCGTATCCCACGCCTCTGTGTCCTTCGGGAGCAATACCATTCTCACGACGACTATCCGAAAGGGTGGGTTCCGCATGCAGGTTCGAGGCCTTACCTCGTGGCGAGAGCAACGTCAGATCCACGTACAATATCTCGGATGGAGCGTCGTAATGAACGCTGTCGTAGTGAATCACAAATCCCTGCTTGCGTTCGTCTTTCTGCTCGCCTGTCCCGTAGAACATCCACGTCCACACGTGATGCGGATTGTGTTCAAAGTCCGACATAATCGAATCCAGCACAGCATTAGCCTCTGCCGGGGAACAGCTGAATTCCACTTCGCCCACGGTTTGGTACACGCCCTGATGATAGGTGGTCAGTACTGACAATAATATGGATAATAGCAGTTTCATTTGTCCATTGGTCTCTAAACAAAAACCGCGCCAAAGTGTGGCGCAGTTTCATTTTTTGTAGTGCTACCGGGATTCGAACCCGGGTTTACGGCGTGAGAGGCCGTTGTCCTAGACCCCTAGACGATAGCACCGGAGCCTTGTTTTCAAAACCGGCTGCAAAGGTACTGCTTTTTTTTGAATTGACCAAATAATTTGACAAAAAAATGCAAAAAAAGTGCATTTTTCCTGTTTTCCTACCCAAATTAAGGCATTTTTAAGATTTGTAGGCCTCAATTATCCAGCCTCATTCCGGTCATCGAGTAAGTAGTGCCGTCGCGCACAATCACCACCTGACCGTTGCGGAACATCTTCACAGCGGTTTGCTCTTCCGGCATATTGTGTATGGCCTGAACGCCATTGCCCCACGCCGAACGCAGGTAGTTGATGCGCCAGGTCAGGTTACCTGTCATCTGCGAATATTTGCCCTCCATATCTCTGTTGGTGCAAACTCTGCCGTGATTGTCCCAACGGTCTGCGTCGCGCTTTGCGGCTGTCTTGATTTGGTCTTTGAAGGCTTTCAGGTCCTCCAATAAGGGCTGGTAATGCACGTTTAGAAAATCATACCAGAACTCCTGCAAACGCGACTGGAAGGACGGAAAGGAAGCAATTTGGCCTATCCAATACTGGTAAAAAGTTGGGTTTTCGTATATGGGTAGTTCCTGATGGCGCCAGTAGGAGTTGCCAAAATCCCACACAGGCCCCCAGAACCACTTGGCGTCTGCACCTTCGTCGCGGTAAAAATAGCAACTGCCGTGATATGATTCGCAGTTCTCGATAATCTCCTGAACCAAGTAGAACTTGACCAATTCGTCCAGGTCCACCAACTGCTCCCAGTGGTCCGAGGTGGACTCGTAGAAAGCTTCGTTGAGCAGGTTCATTTGCGCGGAGATATAGTCTTGCTGCTGAGAACTCATTATTTCGGGGGTGTGAACCGTGACGCGCATGCTATGATTGTTTTTCTCGCGCAGGTAGGCTTGATTGTCTGCGTCGTAGTTGTCTATTTCCACCAGCCATCCTCCGCTCATCGTCATAGGGTCTTGATTCTGGTCGGGTTGCGAGGCTATGTTGATGCGGTTTTTCTGGATTCGAACCGTTTCTGTAAGGAAATACAGGCCAAGGTATTCGTTGTTGATAATCAGTTCGACAGGCACTTGGCTTGGTGTCCATCTGAGCCCGATGTGTTTGCTGAGCATGAATCCCAGAGTGTTGCGCATGAATCCCAGATTGTCGTCAGCTGCAGCCATCAGGGCCCAGTGTCTGCTGGAGAGCATTCCCAGAACGATACTGCTTGTGTCCAGTTTGATCTTGTACGGTTTCTTCTCGAAGCCTGTCCAAGTGTAGTTACCTCGCCCGCGAATGCTCATGGTCTTGGGTGATGCTGCTGTGCCCAAGGTCTGTCCTGCAGCGCAGTTGTCGATGTAAATCGTGCCGGTCACGTAGTTGTCACGGTCCGTCACAGGCTGGCCGGTATTTGTGGTGATGTGAACTATCGGTAATGTCCCGCTGGGGTTAACCGCATTTAGTCCGGCACTCACCACGGTGAACACCACTATCATCCATATTTTCAGGCTGCTTCTTTTCATAACTTTGTTGGGTTAGGGTAATGGCGTCAACGGATATATAAGGTTCACAATCAGTATGTTCGCTGCCAGAATGATGAGGTTCATGGGCAGACCTATACGCAGGAAATCGCTGAAGCGGTATCCTCCCGGACCATAGACCAGCATGTGCGTGGGTGAGCCGATAGGCGTGGCAAAACTGCTGCTGACGGCTATCATCAGTGCAATCAGGAAGGGGTAGGGATCGTAGCCCAATTTCTCTGCTGCCTCGTACATAATCGGGAAGAACATTGCGCCGGCAGCGGTGTTTGAGATGAACTCGGTAATAAATGTGCCGGCAAAACAGATGGCGCTCATCACTACAATCGGGTTGGTGCCGCATATGTCGAGTATGCTTGTTGCCATGCGTTCGGCTATGCCGGTTTTTTGTATGGCCACGCCCAGCACAGCGCTGCAGGCAAAGATCATCAGGATATCCCAGTTGATGGATTTCATAGCCTGGTCGGGCGAGCAGCAGCGGAACAGTAGCATGCCTATCGCTGCGAGGAAAGCGCATTGCAGCAGCGGTAGCACTTTCAGTGCAGACAGAACCACCATGGCAATCATGATGGCAGAGGAAATCAATGTTCCGTAGCCGATGTTGGGTACCTGGTCGGAGTCGAAGAAATGGAGGTCTCTTTGCAGCGTTGCGGTGTTGACATTCACGTTCTTGGGGCATACCATCAGCAGTGTATCGCCGGCTTTCAGAGTTACGTTGCGTGGCGCTTCGTTGATACGTTCGCTGCGCCGGGCTACTGCTGCCAGCGTCACGTTGTTGTCCTTCTCAAACGTACTGCTGCCTATGGTCTTGCCTATCAGACTGCTGTCGAACGTTACAAACGCTGTTCTCAGAACGAGATTGTCGTCCAATTCTTTGATGGAATACACATGATGGTCAGAGCTCACGAGTTGATGGTAGTATGCCATTTCTATCAGTTCGTCTATCTGGCCGGCATAGACCAGGTGGTCTCCTCCCATGATAGGCTCGTCTTCGGAGATAGGTAGTGGCGTCTCGTCGAAATGGCGCATCGCTATCAGACTACCGCCTTTCACGTGATAGAGCCCGGCCTCTTTCAAGGTCTGCCCGATGTATGGATTGTCTGAGGGTACCTGCAGTTCGACTGTATAATCGCCGGCCGAATCGAAAGCCGATTCCGGTGCCTTGCGTTCGGGCAGCAAACGTCGCATGGCTATCACGGACAGTACACCTATGGCCAGACAAAACAATCCCGGAAGAGTTGTGGCCAAAATGTTCATGGCCTGTCCCGTCTTCTCTTCGTACAAGCCGCTGATAATCAGGTTTGGAGGCGTGCCAATAAGCGTACAAACACCACCCATTCCGGATGCGTAACTCAGCGGTATAAGCAGTTTGGAGGGCGAGATGTTCAGTTTCTTCGACCACATCTTCACAATGCCCACAAATAGGGACACGACGGTTGTGTTGCTCAGAAACGAGCTGAGTGCAGCCACGGGTAGCATCAGGCGAACAACAGCCTTCGAATAGGTTCCGGGCGTGCCGAGCAGAAAGTGCACCACGCATTGTAGAACGCCGGTATACGTGAGTCCGGCTACCACCACAAACAGTACGCCTACTACGATTACCGACGTGCTGCTGAAGCCCGAGAAAGCCTCTTTCGCGTCCAGTACGCCTGTCAGAAATAGTATGGCTATTGCACCCAGGAACACCAGGTCAGAGCGCAATTTGGTGAACAGCAGGATACTGAACATTGCCATCACGGTGACGATAGTTATCCATGCATCCACCCCAAATCCCCAAAACGAAAACGTATCCATTCTGTTACTATGTTTTTGGTGTTGTATTATTTCGGGCGGCAAAGGTACTACTTTTTTTTGACATGTGCAAGGAAAATCGTGAAAAAATGCACACAACGCAGCAGATAGTCGTGGGTAGTACCCCAAAGGGGTAAGGAAACGGTTACAAACGGACAATCCACGAATTAGAAGTCGAAGAGGTGTTCAATTTGTTGCATAAGGGCGTAGCGGTCCCAATCGGAGCGGTTGCTGAAGACCAGCACGAGGCCGTTGTCCTCGGGGTAGCGGGCGGCAAGAATCTGGAAGCCACCGTTGTCGCCGGTGTGGTAGATGACGGTTTTGGTGGAGTCGGTTGGCGGTTCGATGAACCAACCCAGTCCGTACCATGTGTTTGGACGGTTCTGGTAGTCGGACCATTCGGAGCCGGTGACGCGGATCTGCGGACTCCAAGCCTCGAGGAGGGATTCCTCGGTGAGGACCTTGTGGTTACGCAGTGCCTGTTCCCACTTGACGAACTCATGGGTGGAGGTGTAGATGCCTCCGTCTGGACGGGTGGCAAAGAACGTCTCTTCCCCATAGTCATACTCGTACCATAGGTGAGTTGTGTCGTAGTCATAGGCGTGGGCGAGGGGGAAGGGACATTCAGCGGAAGTGCCGAGGGCTGGTATACTGTCGGCGAAATAGAAGGCGTGCATGCCGGCGGGAGCGAAGATGTGCTCCTGCATGTAGGTGGAGAAGGGTTGTTCGCTTCGTTGCTCGACGAGTGCGCCCAACAGGACGTATGTGGGGTTCATGTACTCGTAGCAGGAGCCGGGCGAGAAATGCAGTTCATTGACCTTGGGCAGATAGGATAGGGCGGTAGAGTCGGTGGCATAGCGTTTCGCTTCCAGCGGCATGTCTCCACGGAGGTCGGGCACGCCTGAGCAGTGGCTGAGCAGGTGTTTGATTCGGACCTCTTTCCAGAAGGCGTACGGGAAAGGGAAAAACTGTGCGACAGCATCATTGAGGCTGAGTAGCCCCTCTTCCGCCAGTTGCAGAATAGCCACGGCTGTGAACTGCTTGGAGACGGAAGCGATATTGAAGAACGTGTTGCCATCAATAGGCGCTTGAGTTCCCAGGTCCGCCAATCCGTAACCCTTGTCGAAGAGGACGGAGTCGTCTTTCATGACAAGGACGGCAGCACCGGGTTCGTCGGAGGAGAAAAGTGCCGAGCAGATAGAGTCGAGAGCACGTATAGCCTCGGGTTCGGCGGGTTGATGACAAGCGGTGAGGGTGGCTAACGCCAGGAAAGAAAAAAGGATTCGTTTCATTTCAGCCCAATGATTCAACTGGAAATATCTACTTGCGCCTTTTGGTTCGAATAACCATTACGAGTACATAGATGCAGAAGATGAGGCAAAAACCATTGCTTGCCCACATGGGGATGTTGCGAAGCAGTACGCCCGTGACAAACCAGAAAAAGATGCCGGTGGTGATGATAATCTGCATGCCCAGCGAGAGTCCCTCGGCTTTGCCTTCCTTATAGATTTTCCATGCTTGCGGTACTTGGCAGATAGCCATACAAATACCGGCGATGGAGGCGGTAATCAGTGAAATTGTGTTTATATCCATAGTTTTTCGAATGTATTGATTTTCTTTTCGTTGTATGGCGCTGTGATGCGAATGTAGTTTTCGGTCCAGCCTGCCATCTGTCGGCCCTTGCAAGCGCCTTCCCACAAGACTGTAGCCTGTGTGCCGCGGTGCTTGAGGTAGAAGGCCTTGAGTTTGTCTTCGGAGAGTCGGAGTAGCACGTCCACGCGCCGATGCTGTTCGTCTTTGGGAACGATAGGCAGGTCCATCTCCACCATACGCGTGTTAGCGCGTTCGGAGTAGGGGAAGACGTGCAGTTGACTGACCTCCAGTTTTTCGAGGAAATGTACGTAGTCCCGGAACATCTCGGGCGTCTCGCCACGTACGCCTACCATGCAATCTACGCCTATGAAGGCGCCCGGCATGCGCGAATGAATGCGCGCGACGCGTTCGGCAAACAGTTCGCGCGTGTAGCGGCGATGCATAATCTGCAAGACCTCGTTGCTGCCGCTCTGGAGTGGGATATGGAAATGCGGAGCAAAATGGCGGCTCTGCGCCACAAAATCGATGATGTCGTCGCTGAGGAGATTGGGCTCGCAGGACGAGATGCGGTATCGCACTTCACCACGAACATTGTCCAGTGCGCGGACCAGGTCCGCGAATGTCTCACCTGTGGACTTGCCGAAATCGCCTATGTTGACGCCGGTTAGGACAATCTCTTTCGCGCCCTCGTCGATAGCCTTTTGGGCCAGCGCAACGGTGTCGGCAACAGGGGCGTTGCGACTGGTGCCTCGTGCCATGGGAATGGTGCAATATGTGCAGAAATAATCGCAGCCGTCCTGCACTTTCAGGAAACAGCGCGTGCGGTCTTCCTTGGAGCAACTGGGGTGAAAAGCCTTGCCGGCTTCGCTCAGTCGTCCTGCAGGTGCAGCCAGGTCGGTGCACAACCTATTGGGCTTATAAGACCAATTGGCTCTATTGTTCTTGTAATCTTCTATCAGACTGATAATCTGCTCTTTGTCGTTGGCGCCGACCACGTAGTTGACACCTTCTATCGACGCTACTTGCTCGGGCTGTAGTTGCGCGTAGCAGCCGGTGACAATCAGTAGGGCTCCGGGATGCTCGCGGTGCAGACGACGGATAGCCTGACGGCCTTTTTGGTCGGCTACATCTGTCACAGAGCACGTGTTGAGGACACACACATCGGCCTCTTCGCCCTTGCCCACGGTTTGGTGGCCTGCTTCGCGAAGGGCTTGCGCCAAACTGCTCGTTTCGGAGAAATTCAGTTTACAGCCGAGTGTTTGCAGTAATATCCTCATAATCAATGTCTCCAGGCAAGGGAGAGAACGATTTTGTGGGACGTGTTGTTCATGCGAATAGGATCGGGCTGCAACTCATGGAAACGAACCAAATCCTCGGAAAGACGGCATTGGTAAGCCAATCCTGCCACCGCATATTTGAATCGGTAACTGACCCCGGCGGTGATATGGTTGGCATAATGCAGTTGAGCTGCTTCGGTATCCAAACGAACGGAGTTGTAGTCGAGAGTATTAACAGGGTCAGACAGCTGTCCTTTGTCGTTGATTTGCCTCAATCGAAAACCATAGCCGAGGTTGAAGAACCAGTTGTTGGCCAGCACATACTCCAGACCCAGCTTGGCCCAGTGGGTATCCAACACACGCTTGTCGAGGTCGTGCTCGTAGTCATATTCCATAGACACAAGTCCCTGTTTACCAATCTGGAACGCGAGGCCGAATACGGCGCGAAGAGGCTGGCTGATCCACTCAGGCGAGTTGTTCATCTCGGGCGTGTGAACCACCGATTGTATGGTTTCGTTGTAGGAGCTGAGGTCTGCATAATTGCGGATAGAGAAAGCCATCGGCACCGGCGCATGGAATGCCGCGCCAATGCGAATCAGCGAAATAGGACGGTACAAAAGGCCGATTTTTCCGAGCATGCCCACACCGCTGGCGCTGACGTACGAGTCGAGATTATAGCGGTTACCGTTGTCGAAGACCTCGCTATAGTAGGTCGATTTGGAATAGGTGAGGCTGCGCAGACCCAACTCCGCGCCAACGTACCATTGATTGGAGATGTTCATACCCCAAGTGAAGGAGAACTCGTCCACCGAGCCCGATTCTCTCACGTCCAGCGTGCCGTTGACATTCCCGGGATTGTGGGGATACCAAAGCGTATTGTCCGCGCTATCAGGGTCAATCAGGTAGCCATCGTAGCCAATCTTGCTGAGCCATCCAATCTCGGAGTCGTCCCACGCGTCGGCCCTGGTCAACGCGTTTTCTCCGAGGCCTTGCGTCTTGAGCGCCATGACGTCGGTTTGCGAAGCAGCCATGTTGTTGAGGCGCATCCCGTATTCGCGACGGAAGTTCTTGACGCGACGATAGTTGAGCATCACATTGTTGCCCACTACGCCACGCATGCGGTCCAGAGGAAAATAGAAATTCCACGAGGCCTGTGCGACGGAAAATTGCTGTGTCAGTCGGCCTTGGCTGGGGATGTTAATCTGATGATCGAACGTAAGCATCAGTTCGCTTCGACGGTAAACGCCCAAACCGGCAGGGTTGTCGGCCGCGGCGGAGGCGTCTCCACCCACTGCGGCCATGGCACCCGCCATTCCCACATAACGCGACGTGCCCATCAGGTCCTTCTCGCCAAAAGTCAGTCGGTCATACGACGTTACTTGCGCTGCGCAAGTCATCGTCACCAGAAGCAATATGAAGCTGAAAGTGCGTCTCATTACTTAGCGTTTTATGATGGCACGCACCGTGTCGGGCATTTGTCCGGCGACGGTGTCTTTATCGTTGTCCAGAAAGATAATCTCTTTCATCTTACTCTTGTTGTAATAAGGTCTGCGCGGCTGCTCTGAGGGCGTGGTGATGACCACCTCCGGCGAGTAGTAAACGTCATCGATGTAGTCGTCTGCGTGTGTCAGCAGGGGCAGCGAGAACAATCCGGCAAGCAATATGGCAACCCAAAACAGTTTCTTCATTTCGTTATCGTTAACGTTATCGTTATCGTTGTCGTTATCGTTGTCGTTATCGTTGTCGTTATCCGTGGAAACCAATAATCTCGCGGACTTCTTGGATGGTTTTGGCTGCACTCTCGTGTGCGTGCTCTGCACCTTCGCGAGCCACGCGCTCCAGATACTCATCGTTGGAGCGGAACTCGAGAATACGCTCGCGGATAGGAGCCAACAGTGAGCAGATATCTGCCGCCAACTGCTTCTTCATATCGCCGTAGCGAATCTCGCAACTGTTCCATTTGTCGTTGAAATAGTCCAGCGTGCTCTTGTCGGATACCACCTCCATGATGGTGAAGAGGTTCTGGATGACGTCGGGTTTCTCTTGGTTGGGAACGGTTGGGCCCGAGTCGGTGACTGCTTTCATCACTTTCTTTGTGATGGTTTTCTCATCGTCGAACAGATAGATGCAGTTTCCCTCCGACTTACCCATTTTGCCGCTTCCGTCCAGCCCCGGAATCTTGATGGCTTTGTCGGAGAAATGGAACGATTCAGGCTCCTTGAAGTACTCCACATCATAGATGCGGTTGAACCGGCGTGCGAACAAGCGTGCCATCTCCATATTCTGCTCCTGGTCCTTGCCTACAGGCACTTTGTCGGCTTTGTGCATCAGGATATCTGCGGCCATCAGGGTCGGGTAGGTCAGCAGTCCTGCATTGACGTTGTCAGGCTGCTTGCGCACTTTCTCTTTGAAACTGGTCACGCGCTCTAACTCGCCCAAATAGGCGTTCATGTTGAAATAAAGGTACAACTCCAGTACCTCTTTTACGTCGCTCTGCACATAGATTGAGGCCTTGTTGGGGTCAATACCGCAAGCCAGATACTCAGCCATAACCGTCTTGACGCTTTGGCGAATATCTTCCGGCTTGGGATGCGTGGTCAGGCTATGCCAGTCGGCTACAAAGAACAGACAATCATAGTCGTCCTGCATCTTCACAAAGCTCTTTACTGCACCAAAATAGTTGCCCAAGTGCAGATTCCCGGTAGGACGGATGCCACTAACTACTTTCTCCATTTTCTTACTCTTCTTCGGATTCGATTATTTCTATTGGCAGTGAGCGACGGATGCGCTGCTCCAGCGAGGTCAGCGTCTCTGTTTTGGCTACGCCGGGGATCTCCTGAATACAACTGTTGAGCAGGTACATCAAATGTGCGTCATCTTTGGCGTACAATTTGATGAGCATCGAGTAGTTGCCCAGTGTGAACTGGCTTTCCACTATCTCGGGTATCTTCTCCAGTTCGGCTATCACTGCATTGTACATAGAACCCTTCTCCAGAGTGATTCCCACATACACGCACAACTGATAGCCCAGCATCTTCGCATTCACGTTGTAGCCCGAGCCGGTGATGACACCTATATCGTACATGCGCTGTACTCGCTGGTGCACAGCTGCGCGACTCACGCCACACTTGTCTGCCACGTCTTTGAACGGGATGCGAGCGTTCTGAGTGATAATCTTTAAAATCTTACGATCTAACGAGTCTATTTTTTCCATTCTTTCTTATGTAATGTCAATTTTGGGTGCAAAGTTACTGCTTTTTTCTTAAATGTGCAACATTTTAGCAAAAAAATCGCACTTTTTGTGACAATATGGACTTTAATCTGAATCAATATTTTAACCTTATAGTGGTCAGCGGGCAAAAAGAAGACCTCCGTCAGGCGAAGGTTGGCGCTTGACGGAGGCAGATATAATTTTTAACACACACACACACTTAAATACATGCAAATGCCGTGCCAAAGTGTATAAAAGTACTAAAAAAATGTGATAAAATGGTAGAAAATGGTCATTTTTTGCAATAAAATGCATTTTAAATCATCGAATCAGCAAATTTTTTCATGGCGCGAGCCCGATGAGAGATGCTGTTCTTTAACTCGATAGGCAACTCGGCAAAAGTCTTGTCGTAGCCCTCGGGAATGAAGATGGGGTCGTAGCCGAAGCCGCCATTTCCCTTCTCTTCTGTTGAGATGGATCCGCGGACGATTCCCTCAAAGACGGATGGTTTGCCGGGAGCAAAGGGGATGAAGGTGACCACGGTGCGGAACTGCGCCTTGCGGTTGGTCACTCCGTCAAGGAGAGTAAGCGTCTTCTTGCGATTGTCAGCAGGATTGCAATGGTCTCCAGCCCAGCGTGCCGTATAAACTCCGGGATCGCCGTTAAGTGCTTCAATCTCGAGCCCCGTGTCGTCTGCGAAGCAGCCCAAAATATCCGCAGGAAGTTTTTTCAAGTGCTCGCGGCACCAATTATAGACAAACTCGGCCTTCTGTAACGAATTGCCCTGCAAGGTAGGTTGCGTTTCAGGAATCTCTTCGTGGCAACCAATCTCGGCGAGGCTGAGGATATGATAAGCAGGCAGGATGGCGCGCGCTTCCTCCAGTTTGTGTGCGTTGTTGCTTGCAAAAATCAGATTCATATTCTCTCGTATTCAGCGAAGGTGAAAGGGTAGGGATTGTTGTCGTCAGCAGGATGTTCTTCTGTTGCGATTTGGCGCCAAACGGCAGGGTCAATCTCAGGGAAGAAGGTGTCCGCATCATCGAAACGATGGTGGATATGGGTGATATAGAGTTTGTCGGCTATGGGCATAAACTGGCGATAGACCATGCCTCCGCCGATAATGAAAGCCTCTTCTTCAGGGGACACTGCGGCTTGGGCCTCCGGGATGGAATAGACGGCTTCGCCACCCTCGAACTGCTTACCTTGTACGTCAGTGAGAACGATGTTGCGACGATTAGGCAGCGGATGCTTGGGCAACGAGAACCAGGTTCTCTCTCCCATGATGACGGTGCATCCGGAGGTAATCTGTTTGAAATGCTTGAGGTCGGCGGGCAAATGGCAGAGCAAATCGCCTTTTTTGCCAATAGCGCAGTTTTCTGCGACAGCAACAATGATTGAAACCACGGATTAATTAACAATTAATAATTAACAATTAATATTTTTTTAGACGGCCACGACGCCGGGGATGTGCGGATAAGGATCGTAGTTCTCAAGTTGGAAGTCTTCGAATTGGAAATCGAAGATGCTGTGAACATCGGGATTGATGCGCATGGTGGGCAGAGGACGCGGTTCGCGTGTGAGTTGGAGTTGCACCTGCTCGAAGTGGTTGGTGTAGATGTGCGCATCGCCAAACGTGTGGACGAAAGTGCCGGCTTTGAGGCCCGTTACCTGCGCCATCATCTGCAGGAGCAGGGCGTAGGAGGCAATGTTGAACGGTACGCCAAGGAAGATGTCAGCGCTGCGCTGATAGAGTTGCAGACTGAGCGTGTCATCTGCAACGTAGAACTGGAAGAGCGTGTGGCAAGGCGGCAGGGCCATACTGTCCACTTCGGCTACGTTCCAGGCGGAGACAATCATGCGGCGCGAGTCGGGGTGATGCTTAATCATGTCCACGACATTCTGAATCTGGTCAATCGTTCCTCCTTGATAATCAGGCCATGAGCGCCACTGGTGTCCATAGACGGGGCCCAATTCGCCGTTCTCATCAGCCCATTCGTTCCAGATGCGGACTCCATGCTCCTGCAGGTAATGCACGTTGGTGTCTCCGCGGAGGAACCAGAGGAGTTCGTAGATGATGGACTTGAGGTGCAGTTTCTTGGTTGTAAGAAGAGGGAAACCGTCCTTCAGGTCGCAACGCAACTGATGCCCGAAAACCGATTTGGTTCCCGTGCCGGTGCGGTCAGTCTTGAGTGTGCCTTCCGTCATTACGCGGCGGCAGAGGTCGAGATATTGTTTCATTAGTACAATTTATACGTGGTTTTGAGGACTTTGAACTCGGTGCGACGGTTGATTTGGTTGCAAATCTCCTGCTGGTCCTTGGGCAGACTAAGGATGAATTCCTCGTCCAGCACCTGTTCAACATGAATGAAAGGATAGCGGTCGTGCAGGATCTTGTCGGCAACGACGGGCTGCTCTTTACCATATCCAACAGGCGTAAGGCGCTCGGGTTCTATTCCTTTCTTAATCAGATAGTTGACACAAGACTGTGCACGTTTCTCGGAGAGGATTTTGTTGGCCTGAGCATTGCCTACCAAGTCGGTGTGGGCAGAGAGTTCAATGGTGATGTTGGGGTTGTCGTTAAGCAATTTGACCAACTGATCAAGCGCCGTTTCCGACTCCTTGGTAATATTCCATTTGGCGAACTCGTAGAACACGTTCTCCATCTTGACCGGTTTGGACAGGGTGGTCAGCACGAAGTTTTGCGTGTAGGTGTAGGAGTCGCGCAAGCCGAAGGTCTTGACATCTTGTTTTTGATTGAGGTAACCTCGCGAGGTGGCCAGCATCACATAACGCACATCTTTGTTCAGTTTGACACGGTATGAACCGTCACGACGAATTTGCAACTTGGCATTCGTTCCGTCGTCTCCCACCACTCGAATCGTTGCGTCAGAAAGTGTCTCACCCAAGTTGTTGGAGACTATTCCTTCCACGGCAATGACCATCTCGGGAAGGACGAAACTGTAGATCATGTCCTGCCCTTTCTTCTGTCCGCGGTTGGAGGAGAAGAAACCGTCCTCTGTGTCTCCGGCAAAGGTAATGCCGAAGTCGTCACCGTTGGAGTTGAACGGGTTACCCAAGTTGAAGAGTTGCCAGCCTTGTTCGAGTACGCTGTCGCGCATAACCATGCTGTCGGGTACGGCTTTGAAGATATCCAAGCCTCCATAACCGGGATGTCCGTTCGAACTGAAGTAGAGTGTTCCGTCCTTGCGGATAGTGGGGTACATCTCGTCACCTGTCGTATTGATTTGCGGGCCCATATTCATAGGCACGGACCAATTGCCGCCGTCTTGTACACTATACCAGATGTCCTTTCCGCCATAGCCGTTGGGCGCATCCGAGGCAAAATAAAGCGTATCGCCGTCATGACTCAACGCAGGATGCCCGCATGTGATGGTCGAGTCCTTGAAGAGCAGAAGTTCCTGTGGTTCCGCCCACGTGCCCGACGCGCGCGAAGAAGTATAGATGTGTGCACCTACATCTTTGCCGTTGATAGGCTTGGAGTACGTGAAGTACATCGTGTGGCCGTCGGCGCTAAAGCAGCAAACGCCCAACTCGGCTGTGCCTTCCTGACGTTTGGAAGAGGCTTCGCCTTCCTCCGTGTTTTTGCTTTCTTGATCATCGCCATTGGCGGCTTCGTACAGACCTTCTGCCAACTCGACATCCACCCACTTGCCCTGAGCGTCCTTGCGTGTTGAATAGATCTGACAGATAGGGACGCCGGTCACGGGACTATTCTTGTTGTCTTTTTTCTTGCGTGCTACGCGGTTGCTGGTAAACATCAGTGCATCGGTGTCATCGCCAATGAAACAGGGCGCAAAATTGCTGTAGCGCTTGACGTTGAAGTCGCTGGCCAAACGAATCTTATGACGAGTGGGTTCCTTTTTCCAGCCTTCCATCTGCATGCATGCATACCGTCCCGCTTGCGCCACATAGTCCGTTGGGTGACTCTCGAGATAAATCTCATAACCGCGCAGCGCATCACTATATTTACCTTGATAATGAAGCACTTGCGCCTGGCGTAGATAGACGATGGAGTCCACCAGTTGGTACTTGTACGTAATAGCGTTTTTGTATGCATTCACAGCCCTCGGGTGGTTGATAATACGGTAACATTCTCCTTGCTTGAACGCCACCTCAGCTTTCAGGGCTTTCTGGTTTCGTTTGATCTTGGGATAGATCTTCTTGTACAACTGGGCCGCTTCGTAGTACTCACCAATGGCGTACTTCTTGTCGGCACGTTTCAGTTGCTTTTGAATGCCACAACCCGCCAATCCGAAGACAAGCGTCATCAGACTGAGAATCAGAATAATATGTTTCTGAATACTGCGCATTAATCCAATTCGTGAATCACTATTCCGGAGCGAAGCTTTGGTTCAAACCATGTGGCCTTGGGCGGCATAATCTGACCGGCATCAGCCACATTCATGATTTCCTGCATAGAGACAGGGTAGAGTGCCAATGCCAGTTTGGCTTTGCCTTGGTCAACCTGGTCTTGCAAATACTGAAGACCGCGTATGCCTCCGATAAAATCAACCCGTTCATCCTTACGCAGGTTGACTATACCGAATAGTTTCTTCAAGATCAGTTCCGATGAGATGCTTACGTCCAGACTCTTGATTGGGTCCGTATCATCCACCACTTCCGGTTTGGCCGTGAGGCGATACCAGCAATGATCCAGGTAGAGTGCGAATTCGTGACGGGCTTGAGGATGATACACCTCCGCACCGGCAGTTTCGATGATAAAATCTTCTGCGAGCAACTGCAACAACTCTGCCTCGGAGTGGCCGTTCAGGTCGAAAACCAGACGGTTATAGTCAAGAACTGTCAGTTCGTCAGCAGAGAAAGCCGTTGCCAGGAAATAGTTGTATTCCTCTGTTCCGTTGTGGTTAGGGTTGGTTTTTCTGCGCTCGGCTCCCACACGTGCAGCGGCAGCCGAACGGTGGTGTCCATCGGCAATGTAAAGGCTTGGAATAGTCGCGAAGATATCGGTAATTTCGTTACAAGTATCTTTCTCGCTTACCACCCACAACTGATGACGTACTTCGTCAGCAATGAAATCGCACTCTGGCTCGCCTTTTACCACTTGCATAATGATGTTGTGAAGAGCAGGATTTTTGGGATATGCGAAGAAGGCCGAACCAATGTTGGCATTGGTAGCCACCACGTGGCGCATGCGGTCGTCCTCTTTGTCCTGGCGCGTGAGTTCGTGCTTCTTGATTCGTCCGGCCTCATAGTCCTCTACCGACGCGGCAATCATCAGACCGTACTGCGTTTTGCCTCGCCAGGTCTGTGCATACACGTAGTAGCACTCGGTTGGATCCTGACGGAGCCATCCGTTTTGCTTGAACAGGTTGTACTGGCGCGTAGCCTCCTGATAGACGCGTTCGTCGTACTCGCTGGTGCCAACAGGGAAATTGATCTCCGGTTTGCTGATGTGGTACAAACTCATGGGCATGCCCTCGGCTTCAGCGCGTGCTTCTTCGGAAGAAAGCACATCGTAGGGGCGTGCACATACTTTAGCCGCCATCTCTTTGGGTGGACGGATACCTTTGAATGCTTTTATTTTAACCATAATTATTTGGGTTGAGCGGGTTGGGGTTGAGGCTGTGCCACGGATTTACCCATGTTGCATGTACCGTTGAAGACAGCGTTCGGCTCGACGATGAGCACCTGCGTGTTTACTTCTGCCTGAAGATGAGCCGATGCACGCAGCGAAAGAGTTTGTTTGACATCTATCTTGCCTTCCAGCTTGCCTTGAATATCAGCGTTCTGACAGGTGATGGTACCTTTGACGAAGCCATTCTCGCCAATCACGACTTTGCCGGTGCACTTAATTTCGCCCTCGATAGTACCGTCAACATGGATATCGTTGTCGGCAATAACGGTGCCAATAATCTTACTGCCCGCAGTCAGCGCATTGAACTGCGCACTGCCGGGTTGGGGTTGTGTTGTCATATTTGTATTGTCTTGTATTTTAGAATTAAACATTTTCTTTCAATTGTTTAGAACGGAGTTGACGGGTTCTCTGGCGGAGCAGAGAGGCTGTCTGTTTGTGGATTGGCATAGCCGTAGCCATCGCTGCTGGCAACGACGCGCGATTGATAAGAGGAGAAATTGTTTCCTCCAAAACTCTGTGTAATATCGTCATCGTTGTCAAACTTGGCGTAGATATTCTCGAAACGGAGTTTGACATCTGTGGTCGCGCCATTACGGTGCTTGGCGATAATGATATGTCCTTTGCCTACCTCGCTCGGGTCGAACCCTTCTGAGCGCTCGCCCTGGCGATAGAAATAGTCGTACCGGTGGATGAAGCATACCATATCCGCGTCCTGCTCGATGGCTCCTGATTCACGGAGGTCACTGAGTTGCGGAACTTTTCCTTCCACTCCGGCGCGTCCTTCGAGCGAGCGGTTGAGCTGCGAAAGGGCTATAATGGGAATGTCGAGCTCCTTCGCAAGGCCTTTCAGCGAACGAGAGATGGTGCTGACCTCTATTTCTCGAGACTGCATCTTCTGCCCCGCAGACATAAGTTGCAGGTAGTCGATGATGATACACTGCACACCTTTCTCGCGGACCAGCCGTCGCGCTTTGGAGCGGAGCTCAAAGATGCTTAAGCCCGGGGTGTCATCGATGTAGATAGGTGCGCGTTGAAGTTGTGGAATATATTGGTCAATCGCAGACCAATCTTCGCGTGACAGATTGCCTGAACGAAGTTTGGAACCCTCAATGGAGCATACGTTCATGATGAGACGGTTGACCAACTGTATGTTGCTCATTTCCAACGAAAAAATGGCAACAGGGAAATTCATGACGCCCATGTTTTTCGCCATCGAGAGGACGAAAGCGGTTTTACCCATTGCTGGACGAGCCGCGATGATGATGAGGTCGGATCGCTGCCATCCGGCAGTCACTTTATCCAGTTTCTCGAAGCCCGAAGGAACACCCGTGATGCCGTTGTTGCCTTTGTCTGCCTGCATTTTGAGTCGCTCCATGGCGTCGGCGATGATATCGTTTACGCCTCGTACATCTTTCTTCTGCGAGTTTTGTGCAATATCAAAAATCTTACTCTCGGCATCGTTCATCAACTCTTCGACATCGGTGGTCTCGTCCAAGGCATTCTCGGCTATGTTAAGACCCATCGTGATAAGTTGACGTGCTAAGGCTTTGCGTGCAATAATCTGCGCATGTGCCTCGATATGTGCAGCAGAAGCAATATCTATCGTCAGTTGCGCGATGTACTCCGGTCCGCCGGCCTGCTCCAGTTTGCCCTTGCTCTTTAAGCGCTCAGTAACGGTCAGAAAATCAATCGGTTCACTCAGCTGCGCCAAGTCGGTAATAGCTTCGTAAATCAATTGATGCTTGGGTTCGTAGAACGAACTCGGCTTCAGCACTTCCGCAATCTCTCCATAGACGTTGGGCTCGATGAGAATACCTCCGAGCACGGAACGCTCTACTTCGACGGCTTGTGGTTGCCGTTTGCCGATAAGCTCATCCGTTGTGGGTGTTATAGGCGTTGTGTGTGTCTTATTAGGCATGCCTTATTTGTTGTAATACGTTGATAATAAATCGTGTGCTGCAATGAATGAAGATAGTTTGTTTGCCAAGACTTTTTCTTCTGTTGCTTCCAGCAGTTCTTCTATTCTGGGGTCGTGATAGAACGAGTCGAGCAAGTTTTGGTTGATGGTCTCATACATCCAATACTTGGACTGCTCGGTTCGTTTCTTTCGAAAATAACCGTTGCGTTTGGTGAACACCATGTAGTCCTCAATCATCTTCCACACGTCGTCGATACCATTACCTTCCACCGACGAGCACGTAACCGCCGTTGGCTTCCATCCCGATTCGTGAGGCGGGAATAGTGCCAAGGCATTTTTAAATTGCGTACGCGCGACGCGTGCCTTGTCGATGTTGTTACCGTCACATTTGTTGATGGCAATGCCGTCGGCCATCTCCATGATGCCTCGTTTGATGCCCTGCAACTCGTCGCCGGTACCGGTTACCTGCAACAGCAGGAAGAAATCCACCATGCTGTGAGCTGCTGTTTCCGATTGTCCCACGCCCACGGTTTCCACCAGAACGGTGTCGAACCCGGCTGCTTCGCAAAGCACAATACTCTCTCTGGTCTTACGAGCCACGCCACCCAGCGAACCCGCGGAAGGACTGGGACGGATGAACGCATTGGCTTGCGTGGACAACTCCATCATACGTGTTTTGTCGCCCAAAATGGAGCCCTTGGAACGTTCTGACGAGGGGTCGATAGCCAGCACAGCCAACTTCTTGCCTTCTTTGCAGAGTTTGGTGCCCAGTGCTTCGATGAACGTGGACTTACCGGCTCCCGGAACACCTGTGATGCCTACACGGACCGCGTTTCCGGAGTGGGGTAGACAGCCTTCGATAACCTTCTGTGCAATCACTTGGTCAGAAGGCAGATTGCTCTCCACCAGCGTCACAGCCTGCGAGAGGATTGTGATGTCGCCGGCAAGGATTCCGTCGATGTACGCCTGAGCATCCAAACGCGGTTGGCGCTGCTTGGGGCGGAAATACGGGTTGATGACAGGTGGTTGTTCTACACCTGCATTGACTTGCAATCCCGCATATTCCGCATCGTTTTCGGGGTGATGATGATTGTCCACAGCTCTATGCATTATGTTACGGTAATGTTACGGTAATGTTACGGTTCTTGTCGCAAATTATTTCACTATCCAAACGAGGGTAACCCGGGTGTGGTGCGGATTGGCCGGATCGTTGGTGATGATATCAATCTGCTTGCGGAATGTACCCACTTCCTGGCCCGTGGTAATCTGCAGTTTGACAGCCTGTGATTTGCCGGACTTGATTGCTGATTTCGGGGCGGTTACCTTGATTTCATCGGCATTGTTATTGATAGAACGAACAAACAGCGGATTGAGGCCTGCGTTCTTCAGAGTGATGGTTTTGTTCACCTTGCTGCCGGCATCCAAAGTACCCAAATTAATCTCACGCGATGCCACTTCCAGAATCGGAGCTGCCTTTTTGTCCACGTCGCTGAAATCCTCCTCGACAGAGTAACTGAGCGTAATCTTGTATTCATCGGTAAGTTGGCGTTTGCCGTTGACTACCAGATAGATGTACGAGTTCTGAAGACCCCATACCTTGGCTTTGGTGCCATCCACATTGACGTGCAGTTGGCCTACCTCTTTAGGCTTAACGGTCTTCAAAGCTACCTGAGCATCAATCCAGGGCTCCTTGTCGTTGAGAAGAACTTCCACCGTAATCTCTTTGTCGGAGTTGTTAGTGTACTCGATGGACTTAGTGATGTTC
>ONXE01000086.1 GCA_900321775.1 uncultured Bacteroidales bacterium | reverse complement strand
GCGTACGGGTAGATTGGCAGTTCTATCCAAGACGAACTCCCGAAACTTCCCTGGAAATTGTCCGTAACATATAGTTTGTATTCGGTTTCCGGGCTTCCGGCATAGCGGTGGGTGTGCTGGAAGGAAACCGTCACCGACTGTGCTCCAGCGAAATCATAGGCAGGAGTGAGCAAGTAGCCTGTGTGGCCGCCTTGTTTGGAACCTTTGGCGCCGAAACTTGAGTTGTAGGTCCACACGCCTGAACCATCGTCCTGCGTACTCATGTCGCCCCAGTCAAACTGACCCGTCGCCAGCAAACTGGCGTCCACGGCTTGACATTGAGCATGAACACTGGCTGAGAAAAAAAGCGCAGCTGCAAGCAGCAATAAAATCCGAGTTTTCATATCTTTTGGTTTTTATGTTTGTTCGTAGTAGTTATTCGTAACAATAGTGGCGGAAGCACCCAAGCCATGAATACCACGCAACTCATACCTATCAGGGTGACGGCCCCCAACGAATGCATGGCCGGGTGTCGGGCCATTAACAATACGCCCAGCGTGATTAGCATTATCAGGGCACTTAGCAGGATAGACTGGCGGAACTGCGGCAACATGGGCTCGCCTGTGCGTTGTTCATGCAACGCGCCTTCCAGCACAAAAATGGTGTAGTCATCGCCTTGCCCGAATAGGAATGTGGCAAGGATGATGTTGACGATATTGAACTGAATGCCAATCATTTGCATGATACCTAATATCCATAGCCAGGACACGGCCATCGGGACGAATGCAATCACCGCCAACCTGAGACTGCGGAACGAGAGGCACAGGAACACAAACACAATCAACGAGCATACAAGCCCCAAATAGTCGAAGTTGTCCGACAGGTTCGTAGCAATGCGGCTGTTGAGTGTTCCTATGTCCAGTTTGCCCGGGAAACACTTGTCTAACGGCACGTCCGTTGTGTACGTCTTGGTGATACTCTCCTCGAAAGGAGTGAAAACATCCGGACGGAAACCCTCTTCTTGGGCTGCGGCTCGGAAGTCTGCAAGCAGTTGATTCCTGTCTTTGCCTTGCCACCAGTTGTTCCAAAGCGCAATCCGACGAGCCAACTCTTCTTTGGCCGAGGAGGCTAAAAACAAATCTCCGGCATGTCCTTCCGTAGCACTGTTAAGTGCCTCAAATCGCATAAAATCAGTGCGTTGCTGTGCTGTCATGTAGTTTAGGTGGGACAGGTTGCTGTCAAAACGACTTTCGTTGCGGTGCACAAACAGTACAACGCCAAAACCCAAACTCAGCAGCACCACCAAAGCGGCAAGAGCATGTTGAATCCGAACGGAGTTACTGCGCAGCCCGTTCGCAAAAGAGCCGCTCATTTTCGGTAAATGAATCTCCCGTAGCGGTGTCTTTTCCGCCGACATCATATGCGGTAGGAAGATGACGCAAAACAGAATCGTACCGAGCAACATGGCTGCGGCAAAAATTCCCAAATCACGCATGGCCGTAGCCTGAATAGGCAATAGTGCCAGAAATGCTCCAACTGTCGTGATATTGCCGATAAGGAGAGGCGAGAGCACTTCCTTCAATGTCTGTCGTACAGTCGTTGTATAGCGCTGATGCACAAGCAGATGCAGCGGATAGTTGACTGCTAATCCAATAATCACACTGCCTATTCCGAGCACTATGACCGACACCTCGCCTACGCATATCGTGAGCATCGCCATACCGCACAACCATCCGAAACCTACACTGAACGCAATCAGTGCAATATCTCGTTTGCGGGGGAAAGAGTAGAGTAGTAGCAGGGTAATCAATACGATGCTTGCGCCTATTGCCATTAACGAATCTCGCTTGATTCGTCGGGCGTTTTCTACTGCTATGACGGGCGAGCCAAGCAGCCTTATATTCATTCCTTCAAACGACTCTTTCGTTTGGTTGACAATGGTTTGCAGCGAATCGACAAGAGCGGCATTTCGACGCGATTCGGTGCTACCGTAAGGGCTGTCATAGAACGCAAATGCCTGTGTCTTGTCCGCTGTCATCATGTAGCCGTCGTGCGACGTGAATGCGGCGGAAGCGGCAGCATATTGTCCGCTGGCACCGGCTGACAGGGGGAACATGCGCAGCGGGTCGCTGGAGAGAATATCGCGCAAAATTCCGCTTCCGGGCATCGACAGCAGTTGTTTGTCTTTTGCCAACGCGTGGCAGAAACCTTTGGGCGTAAAAAGCGTGTCCATCCGCGGGTAGTCGCTGTCCGTCAGAAATAGCGGCGCGTGGGTGTGAACAAAGCGAAGCCGTTCAACGAAAGCGCTAACATCCACTTCGCTTGCCAGTCGCCCCTCATTTAAGCCTGAGGCAACTGCCTGTTCAGAGAACAAGTCCACGGCTTCACACAGGCTGTCGGGCGAAGCGCCTTCAAAGATAATCACGATGCGTGAGGCCTCATTCAGTTGCTCGTACAGTTCCATCGACTCGCGATACTCCTCGTCTGCAGGCAGAAAATCAGTGATATTTTCCTGATAATGCAGTCGCGCTGCAGCCATCGTCAGTATCGCTACAACTACCGCAAGCAGCACGATGAGTTCCATGTGCCGACTCGCAAAATAGTCATATAGTTTGAGCAACTGTTTCATCGCTTGCGTTCGTCGATAAACTTCACGGGCTTGCGGCTACCTGCCGGGTTATTGATTCGGGCTATCACATCATCGGGCAGAATCTCAATCATTGGCGCCACGCGCAGTCGTGAACGGAAATGGTCTTTCAGGTCCTTTATGATATCTTTGTTCGAGAGATTTACATTGTTTTTCAGTCCGATACGCACTACCACCTCATCGGTGCCCGCGTCTGAATCACGCACCACAACCACGTAGTTGCTCACGTAATCTACCGAAGCCAGCACATCGTTGATGGCAGGCGGATAGATGGTTGTTCCTTTCAGTTTGATCATGTTGTTCTTGCGGCCCACAAGCGGCGTCAGACGGTAACTCCAGCGCCCGCACTGACAGCGGTCCACCAGTTTGGCAGCCATGTCGCCGGTGCGGAAACGGAGTAGGGGCATTCCTTCTACGCCAAGGGTAGTAACAACCACTTCGCCCACCTGCCCGTCCGGCACTTCCTCGCCGTCCTCGCCGATAATCTCCACGATAATCAGTTCCGGATGCACATGCCCGCCAAGCCCATGTTCGCACTCGCTGAACGTAGCTCCCATCTCGGTGCTACTGTACGTAGCAAACAACGACACTTCCGGCCACAGACTGTGAATGCGCTGGCCCAGAATATTCAGCGTAAGGTCTTGATTACGAAGCCCTTCGCCTATGCCTATGATGCGGCGGACAGACGAGTGTCTGTAGTCGATATGGTTGGCTTCGGCGTACTCTATCAGCCTCAGAATGAACGAAGGAACGCACATCAATGTGTCGGGCTGAAGCCGTTTGATGGTGTCCCACTGCAGTTCGGGAATGCCGTTGCCCACACGGATAACGCCGGCGCCCAACTCGCGCAGACCCAAGAAATACGCCATGCCGGCCATGAATCGTTTGTCTATGGTCGTCATCAGTTGCACCACATTACCTTTGCCCACACCTGCGCATGCGAACGACTTGCGTTCGTTGTAAGCCAGTCGTTGCAGGTCTTTCTCCGTACAGCCGAAGGTCACCGGATCGCCCAGCGTGCCGCTCGTGGTGACAAAATCGATGATATCCTCGCGCGGACAGCACAGAAAATCACGGTTATACAACTGCAAGTCTTTTTTCTCCGTAAACGGTAGTCTGTGCAGGTCTTCCAGCGTCCGAATGCTCTCGGGCTGAATATGTTCTGCCTCAAAAACGCGCTGATAATAAGCCGAATGTGCCGCCAGAAAAGCCACTTGCTTCCGCAGCAGCTCTTCCTGAAAGCGCTTGATTTCTTCTCTTGTTTGAAACTCTATATCCATCGTATTTGTTAATCTCTTGGGTTGGCTATTTGGTCCAATTGTATCTTGTATTCAGCCGCCATGCGCTTGCTCATCGCCGCGTAGCCGTCTTGCCGGCGAGCGTCGTCCTGCCCTATTTCCGGCAGACGAACCACTTCTATTTTGCCCGGACCTATATGTGGGTTGGCCTTGTTCCAGACGTCCCAAAAGCCGCGGAAGACCAGCGGACGGATGGGCAGACCCAACGATTCTGCAAAGTAGAATGCTCCGCGGTGGAAGGTCTGCAAGTCGCCGTTCAGGCTGCGCGTACCTTCGGGAAAAATGACTACCGAATAACCCAACTCCGCTACGCGGCGTATCGCTTCTTCCATCACTTCTTTGTTCTGCGAACCCGGTATGATGTGAAAACCGCGTGCCAGACGCCCGAACAGCGCGTTCCGTAGCACCCATTCCTTGGCTACAAGCGTGACTTTGTCGCTGATACTCAGGCAGTACAAGATGTCCAACTGCGAGTTGTGGTTGGCTATGTATATGGCCGGCTTGTCGGAATACTCGGCTCCTTTTTCTACTAACGGCGCGTCCGGAATCATCGTAATCAACGGCCTCACGTACTTCCTCACGAAACGGTGCAGTCTCACGTTCATCTCCTCTGTGTTGCCGTAGCGCAACTGCAGCCAGCGCATCACGGGCGTTACAAACAACAGCAGGTATAGCGAGAAAAACGGGTAGTACCACAGGCTTCGCCACCAGCGGCGAGGCAGACCGTAAACAACCGCCAGCACGCATAGCACAGTGTTCAGAATGGAGATTCTGGTAAAATCGTACGCCGGCCTGAAATGGCTTACGCGCTCCTCTTTGGGCGGATAATACACCCTAATCGGAACAGCCACTATCTGCACGTTTGCCCACGCACTGAACACCAGCAGCGTCAGTTCCGCCTCGTATCGCGCCGTCAGCAACCGCTCTCCATGCAACCGCTTCCCTAACGGATAGATGCGAAAACCGCTCTGCGTGTCCGGCAGACGAAGACCCGTTTGTAGCGCAAACCAGAAATTGCTGAAGCGGTTGGCAAACGTGTTCTTCGACGGCATGTTCTCCTGTTCCAGCACACGGCTGCCGATGATGATAGCCTCCGGATGTACGGTATGAGCGCGGTAGAGCAGGGGAATATCTTCCGGCAGATGCTGCCCGTCCGCATCAATAGTCAACGCATGAGTGAACCCCAATTCTCGCGCTTTCATGAAACCTTTTTTTAGCGCCACACCTTTGCCGCCGTTCTTCGGACAATCCACAATCGTCAACTTGCTTTCCAAACTCCGCAATACCTCGCGCGTGTCATCCGTGCTGCCGTCTATCACCACGATGATGTCATGCATCTGCTCCGCCACGCGACGAACCACATCCGCAATAGTCCCGCCGTTGTTGTACGTCGGAATCACTGCGCAGATATGTCGGCTCGTAATCATTGGAAATCAAATGTTATCGTCGTTTTGTCTCCTGTCGGTTCTGTCATCACTACCTGCTCGGCTATGCCGCGTTGGTCCAGTGTAATCTCTATCTTCGAGAACAGTTTCTGCAGTCGCTTTTTCTTGGGCACCAACGTCAGACTCCTGTCTGTTCTACTCACTGCAAAATCTTCGTTCTCCTCCAGATAGGTGCCATTTACCGTCCCGCCGATGAAGCGCAGAAACGGTTCAGGTAGTGTCGTCTTGATTCCGTTGTCGTACGTCCAACTCACCCGGTCTGGAGCGTCGAACACAAAACGCCCTGTCAGTACCTGCACGTCCGACAGCATACTGCTCTCCCGCACCTGCCGAAACCTACCGTCCAGGTGCACAATTTCCTGTGCATCGAGCACCAAACTCAACGCCAGAAACACTATGATGAACATTTTTTTCATCAATTCGGCTGCAAAGATACAACAAAAAATTGAATTACGCAAGCAATTGGTCGAAAAATGTTCCACTTTCGCAGTTTTTCTTCAAAAAACACTCCCCTTTCTCTTCATTTCTGCGTTTTCTGCGCTTTCTGCGAGACTTTTAGTCTCACACCTCCTGTTTGGTCCTTTGCTGTTACTCCCGCCGGCTTCGTTCTTCCTCCGGCTTTTATCTTTCGACTTTTAGCATAGCGGTCTTGCTACTCTCTTGCTACTCTCTTGGGACTCTCTTCGAACGGTCTTGGGACGATTGTCATTTTACCCCCCCTTAAACCATTGATTATCAATCTCACTTTCCCCGAATTTTGACAATGCCTCCTCTTTTTTCATAAGTTATCCCACTTTTTTCTTTACTTTTTTGCCATTTTTTTTGGATTTGTCAAAAAAAAGCAGTACCTTTGCACCGCGAAATGAAAGTTAAAGCAGTTTTGCAGCAAATCAAGATATGCGAATAGTAGTACAACGGTGTAGTCGCGCAGAGGTGCGAATCGAAGGGCAAGTAGTTGGCAGGATAGGCAAAGGTTTCATGCTCCTTGTGAGCATAACCGATGGTGATACCACGGCTGAAGCCGATTTGTTGGCGAAGAAAGTGGCACAAATGCGCGTGTTCGAAGATGCCGAGGGAAAAATGAACCTTGGCCTCAAGGATGTCGATGGTGCCATCCTGAGCATCTCGCAGTTCACGTTATATGCGGACTGCAAGAAGGGCAATCGCCCCAGTTTCATTCGTGCTGCCCGCCCCGAGGTGGCTGAGCCCTTGTACGACTATTTCAATCAGGTTTTGCGTACGCAATACAGTCTGCACGTCGAAACAGGTCGCTTCGGCGCAGATATGAAAGTGGATTTCCTGAACGACGGCCCCGTTACCATAATCCTTGACTCTGCAGAATTGTGATTTTTAGCTGAAATGAGGGCTTACTAATGTTATGTCCTCATTGTTTTGTGCTCAATTATCACGCAAAAACGCAAAAAAATACATTTCTCATCCTAAAAAATACCAAAAAACACCCTCAAAACACATTTTTTAACAACTTCTATTTTGTCATGTCAAATCTTTTTCGTACCTTTGCAGTCGCAATCGGTGTGCGCGTATGCGTGCAGGTTTAAGGTATTCGAACTAAACATATAAAAATATGACGAAAAGAATAACAATTATTGATTTTGTTGAGAATTACACTCGCAAGTGGGCTGAAAAGACCTATCTTCGTGAGAAAGTAGGGGACAAATGGGTAGAGACCAGTTTTGAGGCAACCCGCCTGGAGGCTTATCGTCTGGGTGCGGGACTGATGGCTCTGGGGCTGCAGAAAGGCGAACGCGTGGCGTTGCTTTCGGAGGCCAGAAATATGTGGGTGTTCGGTGAACTGGGCATCCTGTATGCTGGCGGCGTAAACGTGCCTTTGTCACAGAAATTGGAGCCGATTGACTTGAAGTTCCGTGTGCAACACTCCGATGCCAAGTACGTGATGGTCAGCGAGAATCAGCTGCCCAAGATTCGCGAGATTATCGGCGAGTGCCCGCTGGTGGAGAAGGTGATTGTGTTCGACAAGAGCGTGGAACTGCAGAAAGGCGAGGTATGTATCAGCGAAATCGAGGAGATGGGTGATCAGTTCCTGAAGGAACATCGTGACGAGTTCGAGGCGCGTTACAAGAGCGTTGGTCCGGACGACTACGCCAATATCTCCTATACTTCCGGTACGACAGCCGACCCGAAAGGCATCTTGTTGACCCATCGCAACTACACTGCCAACGTAGAACAAGCGCACTCGGTTATCGATGTGCCCGCGGATAGTGTGATGCTGATTATTCTGCCTATGGACCACTGTTTCGCGCACGTAGCGGGCTTCTATTTCATGATGTCGGCGGGTGGCAGTATAGCAACTGTACCGGTAGGCAAGACTGCCATGGCGCAGCTGAGAAACATCCCGATGGCTATTCAGGAGACGCGTCCGCACGTGATGTTGTCCGTGCCCGCGCTCTCGCGTAATTTCAAAAAGAATATCGAAGCGGGCATCAAGAAGAAAGGCCCGAAAGTGGAGGCGTTGTACAACTACGCTCTGAAGTTGAATATCGAATACTACAAGGAATACTGGAACCAAGGTGGCTTGAGCCAGCGCTGGAAACGTCCGTTGATGAGGCTGTTCGACAAA